>DATKNJ010000063.1:0-11259 GCA_035541395.1 Anaerolineales bacterium | reverse complement strand
CAAATCATCAGTCTTTGCCAACACTGCTTTTATGTGGGGCACAACACTGTGTCCTAGTGATGGTAGGAACTTAGCAATCTCATCGTATCCAGGAGAATTTGTATCACATAGCCAAGCCACTAATTCTGGCAGTCTTTCACTGGCCGCCTGTGGTCCAGCGGCAATGATTGCTTTTGCTTCTTTCAAATTATCTTTTTTAGGATTGTTACTCATCTTAATTCTCAAGGATGTTGCGGGCTAACTAGTGTTTAGGCAGGTCAGTTCCACCTAACTGCTTATAGACGGTTAAAGATTAATATACCATTAAACAGGCTGCCTGCCTTTCAGAAGGCTGAACGGGAGAAATAGGGATGCATTCTAGCAATTTTCCAGTTTCTTGGGAGGCAAAGCTCAGTTCCTTGGGAAGAAAAATATTTTTCTTGGGAGGAAAAGGTCGGTTTCTTGGGAGGAAAAATTTTTTTCTTGGGAAGAAATGCTCCGTTCCTTCCCAAGAAACGGACAGTCCCTTGGGAAGAAACCAAAATTTCTTCGGAAGCAATGAAGAATTTGTAAATCATTACGCATATTTTCGTTTCAGGATTTCATCTACGAGCAACAGCACATCTCGATAGTATTTTTCCTGTTTGATGGCTAAAGTCTTGAGAAACAGCAGTCGATCCAATGAAATGATCAATAAGGAAGGCTCTTCAATCGCCCCGACTTTCAATTCCTCATAATCATATCGACAGATTTGATTCCATATCTCAAACTCAAACTCGCAAATACCAATATCCCCGTACAGGTCTTTGATGTGGTCAGGATATTGACGTCTCAAGTTGGTATGGTCGTTCAAGGAAATCACCAGGTCAATATCGGCTCCGGCTTTGCGGAGGCCGTAATATTCCATCGCCTTTCCGCCGATCAACAAAGGCTTGTCGTGAAATGGATAGGCTAATTTTTCCAGTGGAATGTTCATGGTTGCTTTGGCTCTAATAAAAAGACACCGATCTCCCGTCCCGCGCGTTGCTTGTAACGATGATAGCCCGGATAGTATTTCAAGGCTTCCTCCCAACATCGCTCGCGTTCTTCGCCAAAGACCTCGCGCGCAATGTATTCGTTGGTGAATCCATTCAACGAGACTTTCACTTCCGCGTGGGCGCGCAAGTTATAGACCCAGGCCGGATGATGTTTGCCTCCAAAGTTGGAACCGATGATGATAAAGCTCTTTCCCTGTGGGATTCCGAGGAGCGGTGTTTGGCGCGGCTGTCCGCTTTTGGCGCCAGTGGTGGTGAGAATGATGGAAGGCAAGCCCGCCAGCATGCTGACCAGGGTCTGTTGCCCGTGGCTTAAACGGAATACAAATCGGTCGAGGAAAGGCAAAATAGGGGCCAGCAGCCGCGAGGTCACGCGTGAAGCCAGCAGTGGGTAAAATCGTTTTCGCCAGTCGAGGGTAGGTTGCATGTTGTGAGAAAAAATTATGCCCTCGCATTTGCGAGGGCATGTTTGCTTAGAAGCTGAGATATCGCGCCACTGACATGCATAACAAAGCCAGAAGCAAGGCATACGTATTGATCGGTGCGATCACGGCCAATTGTTTCTGGAACGCCTGGATTTGCGAGAGCTGCTCGGATGTTGGCTTGCCTTGAATCTGTGAACCGAGTTTCGCCATTCTGCCATTGGTTGTGCCAACCATGCCGCCAAAAATCAAACCGATGATGCCGAATACTCCGCCGAGCGCGAATCCAACGCCTGGGCCTGAATGCATCCACGCAGAAGTGAGTCCGTTCGAATCGAGCCAATAAAGGATCAGGCCCGCCAACACTGTCAGTCCACCGGCTGAAGCGAGGGCGGTGGTGAAGCGAGTCCGCATAATCAAATGCTGCGCGAACTTCTGTCCCGATTCGGCGGTTGCCCCGATCGTGGGACCAATAAAGAAAAAGAACACCAATGCCGCACCGACCCAGAACGCGCCTGAAATCACGTGCACCAAACGTAAAACAATAATTAAGTAGTTCATTTTGGTTAGCTCCTCGTGTAAAACTATATATCTTTTTGGGGTGAATGTCAAACATTTGGTTTCGTGTGATGGGGCATCCCAGAATGATGACAATGTTCACTTGTTTGTGGTTTCAATCCAGCCTATAGTGAGGATGGCCGCTGTCACGCGGCCTCTTCGTATACCCAACCGATTCAGAAAGGATTTCAACTTTTTATGAAGCGCATTTTTGTGCTTGTCTCGTTACTGGCGATAGTCAGCCTGGTATTGACTGCCTGCGGGGGCGGAACGTCATCCAATCATCTAGACGCGATCAAGAAAGCCGGTGTGATCAAGGTCGGGACCTCAGCCGATTATCCGCCGTTTGAATCGGTGGATGCCAATGGGAACAAGGTCGGTTTCGATATTGATTTGATGACCGAGATCGCCAAGCGGCTCAATGTCAAGCTCGAATGGGTGGATATGCCCTTCGACAGTCTGATCGCAGCCGTGCAGGAAGGCAAGATCGATGCTGCCATTTCCTCTTTCAACTACAGCCCGGAACGCGATAAGACCATCGATTTTTCCGACGCCTATTACACCTCTGAAGACGCCTTCACGGTGGCCGATGGCTTAACAGGCAATATCACCAAGCCCGAAGACGTAGCCGCGTACAAAGTCGGTGTGCAAACAGGGACGACACAGGATTCCTGGCTGACTGATAACCTGGTCAAGACGGGAAAGTTGCCCGAAGCGAATCTCTTCCACTATGACCGCGTAGATCAGGCCATGATGGATTTGAAAAATGGCCGCGTCGATGTCATCATGTCGGACTATATCCCGGCGCAAGCGCTGGCTACTCAGATCGGCGGATTGAAGATCGTGTATCACGGCGTGTTGTCCAGTGGCCCGCTGAATATCGTCATTCCGAATGGCGATAAGGAATTGCAACAGGCCATCAATGACATCATCAAACAATTAAAGAGCGAAGGCTTTATCGATAAACTGGCTGTGAAGTATTTTGCCCAGTAATTCGGTTTATAAGGGGCGCAGTTTTCTGCGCCCCTTTTCTTAATTCATGCTTGTAAATTTCGTCTCCTATATCGTTCAAGGCACGGCCATTACTTTGGCCGTGACGTTAATTGCATTGCCTTTTGGGTTGGTCTTCGGGTTGACCCTGGCTTTGTTACACACTTATGGCGGGAAAGTTCTGAATCGGTTGGCGGCCTTGTATAGTCTGTTTATGCGCGGCGTGCCGCCCATTGTTTTGCTCTTCATTCTATATTTCATTCTTTCCGGGCGTCTGCTTAATCTCTCGGCGTTTTGGGCCGGTTCGCTTTCGTTGGGAATCGTCAGCAGCGCATATCAAATGGAGATTTTACGCGGCGCGCTGTTGGCAGTCGGCGGCGGACAAATGACCGCCGCGCGCGCGGTCGGCATGAGCCGTCTGCAATCCATTAGATATATTATTTTGCCGCAAGCCTTACGGATTGCCATTCCGCCGTGGTCGAATGAGGCTTCGATAGTTTTGAAAGACTCTTCTCTCGTCTACGCGCTCGGTGTGCCGGAAATTTTACGCCGCGCCCAGCAGCTTTCAGCCACGACTCAACAACCGTTCCTCGCCTACGGGACGGCTGCTCTGATTTACTTTTTGCTGGTCTTTGCCACCAATCGCGCCCTCGACTATCTATCGGCGCGCACTCAATTGCCCACGCATCCATGACGGAGAATCTCATGCCCGATCCCATTTTAGAGGCTCGCAGCCTGACGAAGATTTACGGTCAGAACGTTATCTTCAAAGACATCAACATAAAGGTCACTGAAGGGGAGACGATTGTCATCATCGGCCCGAGCGGGACAGGCAAAAGCACACTGTTGCGCTGCATGAATCTGCTCACCGGTGTGGATGGCGGCCAGGTATTTCTCGACGGAAAAGAAATCACTGCGAAGGGCTATAACGAAGATGAAGTTCGCCAGCATATCGGGATGGTCTTCCAGAACTTTTTGTTGTTCAATCATCTCACCGCGCTCGGTAATGTGATGATCGGCCTCACCAAGGTCAAGAAAATGCCGCGTGAACAGGCCAAAGAAAAAGCGATGGAGGAATTGAAGCGCGTGGGCTTGGCTGACCGCGCCGATCATTATCCCGGACAACTTTCCGGTGGGCAGCAGCAGCGTGTGGCGATTGCACGCGCGCTGGCCATGGATCCGCGCGTGATGCTCTTCGATGAACCGACCTCCGCGCTCGATCCCGAATTGATCGGTGAAGTGTTGGGCGTCATGGAAAAGCTGGCGCGCGATCATATGACCATGCTGGTCGTGACTCACGAAATGGGTTTTGCGCGCGAAGTGGCTGACCGAATCATTTTCATGGAAAAAGGCAGCATCGTCGAAGAAGGCGCGCCGGATGATCTGTTCGATCATCCGCAACACAATCGCACGCGCGAATTCTTATGGAAGATCACTGAACTATACGGCAAGAAGGAAAAGGAAAAAGCCGGCAAATCATGAGCGGTTTCATTGTTTTCTTCGCTCGCTTCCTGCCGGAACTGTTGCGCGGCGCAGGGCTGACGATATTGCTCACCGCCGAAGGCCTCGCCGCGGGATTCATCCTTGGTTTGTTGTCAGCGCTGGCGCGCGTCTATGGGGATAAATTTTGGCGCGGGTTGGCCGTTGGTTATATCGAATTATTTCGCGGCACGCCATTGCTGGTGCAATTGTTTTTGATCTATTATGGCTTGCCGGGATTGGGCATCACTTTGTCGCGCGGGCTTTCCGCATTTCTCGCGTTGGGACTGAACAGCGGCGCGTATCAAGCTGAATATTTGCGTGGTTCGATTATCGCCATCGGTGATGGTCAAATGATGGCAGGTCGCTCGATTGGCATGTCCAGGTGGAAAACGATTTGGTATGTGATTCTGCCTCAAGCCTTGCGCTTGGCCATCCCGGCCTGGTCGAACGAACCGGTCTCGTTATTGAAATCCACTGCGGTTGTTTTTTTGATCGCTGTCCCCGAATTGATGGCGAAAGCCAAATCCATCGCGGCGGAAACATACGATCCGATTGGCACGTATCTCGCGGTCGCCATTGTTTATCTGGCCGTGGTTTATTTATTGGACGCGTTCCTGCGCCGCGTGGAGCGTCTCTCTCGCATTCCCGGTTTTGAAACAGAGGGCAAGAAGGCCTGATTATCGAGTCGTCGCCAAAGCTTGTTTGGCTAACGCGGATAATTCGCGGTCAGTACGATTCGCAGCCAATTCTCTTAATACCAACGTAACGTGTTCGTTGCGCATATGCGCGAGCGCTTGAATCGTTTGCTTTTGGACCGATCGCTCGGGGTCTTTTAACATCTTAATCAAAGCCGACGGAACGCGCGCATCCTGGATTTTCCCCAACGCGATCACAGCTTGTTCGCGAATGCCCGTCTCAGGATGGCGTAACGCTTCAGCCAGGACCTCGAAGCTGGCTCCGCCAAAATGAGTCAAGGCCTCCGCTGCGGTTTTGCCCACTTCGTGATGCAAATCGTACAGCGACATTCCCAATGGCTCGATGGCGCGCGCATCGCCTAATTTGCCGAGCAAGATCGCGGCAAAACGCCGGATGGTTGCTTCGGGATCGTTCAACGCTTCGATTAATGGATTTACCGCGGGCGCGCCTATCGCTTCGATGGCCTCGAGCAGATCAGACGCGGCTGTTTCGCGTTCATACCACCAAAATGAATCGTGTAAGGCTTCCATCAAATAACCCAACGCCGCGGGATGTTTGGTCTTGCCTAAAGCGCGCGCCGCGGCTTGCCGCACTTCGATGATCGGATCATCTAATAAAAGATTGGCGATCTCGTCGAAAGTATTTGGATCGCGGAAATTTCCAAGCGCCTCTACTGCTGCGATGCGGACTTGCGATTCCGAATCTTTCAATGCGGCTGATAGCGCTTGAATCGCTTGCACATCTCCAATGTTTCCCAAAGCGGTCGCGCTGTGAGCGCGTACTGTGTAATATTCGCTGCGCAAAGCTTCGAGCAGCGCGGGCAGCACAGCGCGATCTTTGATCTGGCCGAGGATATCCGCGATTTGTACGCGGACGAGAGGATGAGTTTCGCACAGGGCTTTTGTCAGCGCGGGGATGGCGGGTGAACCGATTCGGACGAGGACCGGCGCGATAAACGGTGGCAGGTTGGTGTCACGCGCCGGAAGCGCTTCGATGAGTGTTGGCGCGGCCTCGGCGCCGAGTCGAATCAATTCAGCCGCGGCGCGCTCGCGCTTGTTCGGATCAGATAATTGAGAGACCCATCGTTTGGCCTCCGCGTGTCCCGAACCAATCAACCATTCCATGAATTTATTTTACAACGGAATGATGGAATGTCTATTGAAATGGAACTTAATGCGTTTCGCGCATTTGAATCGTCGCTTTGCGTTCCAGTTTTCCCCAACCAACTAACCGACCGCGAATGGCTGTGATCAGCGAACGTATAGCTACATCATACATCAGTTGCCGATAGAAAAACCTTTGCAGGAAAATCCAAATGATGAGTCGCCAGTCTTCATCTTTTTCGAGCATGAACGCGAAAAATGCGGTGGCAAAGTCCAGACAGAGAAATATCAGGTAAAAAAAGAGAAGCGTGGCCAGGCCGGTTGGCGTTGGGTCCATTGGATGTTGGGAGACTTTCCAGTAAATATTGACCACTGAGATGAATGCGACTAAATCCATCAAAGGGGAGATAAACGGGAAGAAAACTTGAAAGACCAAAATATTTGGCATGGCTGCCAAACCCAGTGCACCATACTTCGGCTTGAACAACGTATCGCGATGCTTCCACGCGGCCTGAAGAGTTCCGTACATCCACCGAAAGCGTTGTTTAAGAAAACCGCTGACGGTATCCGGTGCCTCTGTGTAGGCAATAGCCTTTGATTCATATTCGACTCTGTAACCGTTGCGTAGAATTTCGAGTGTCATGTCAGCGTCTTCAGCCAGGGTATCGTTGTTGAAGCCGCCTAGTTGAAGCAGAAGACTTCGCCTCCATGCGCCGATGGCCCCCGGAACCACGCTGATGGAATTGAGCAAGGCAAACGCCTGACGGTCGAGGTTTTGGCTTGTAATATATTCCAAAGCTTGCCAGTAAGTAAGTAAATTGACGCGGTTCCCAACTTTAGCATTGCCTGCCACAGCTCCAACGCGCGGATCGGCAAAATGGCGTACAAGCAATGCGGCCGCATCGGGATGAATAATTGTATCGGCGTCCATGGCAAGGATGATCTCTCCTTTGGATGTCGCGATACCGAAATTCAAGGCTTGAGCTTTTCCGGCATTGATATTATGGAATGCGTGTACTTTTGGATTGTTTCCAAAAATTTTAATCACGCGCTCATAAGTTTGGTCAGTGGAACCGTCATCTACGACAATGATCTCGGTGACGGGGTAGTTCATGTGGAGCAGGCCCTTGATGGTCTTTTCGATGATTTTTGATTCGTTGTAGGCTGGGACGATGATACTGAGTGTGGGTCGAAAATCCTCAGGATATTTTGTTCCGCGTTCTCTCCATTTTTCAAGGATCGCCAGGATGGCAACGGAAAGGAAACGGAATAGACCAAGCACGATTCCCAATACAAAAAAAGCAGATAGGAATTTGTTTATATTGTCGGTGGTTTGAAAACCAATCCCGCTAACGGTCACAAGGAATTTTTCGCCAGATGTGATGGGTGGCATGACCTGGTCACGGGGCAATCCCAACAAATCGGAGACGCTGACAAGTTGATAGCCGCGCGCGCGTAATCCTTGAATGATAAGCGGAAGTGCAGCTACAGTTTGTGAACGGTCGCCGCCGCTGTCATGAAGGAGGACGACATTACCTTGGCCGCTCGTCGTCTGATCGATGACTCGCTGGACGATAGTCTGGACTCCGGGACGAAGATAGTCTGATGGATCGATCTCTGTATCCACGGTGAGGTAACCGAGTTGGCCGGTCGCCAGAAGCGGTTTGACCTGTTCCGGTGTGGTCGGTGCTGTGTCTTCTGAGTAAGGTGGTCGGAAGAGCACTGTACGGAGCCCAAGCACGCTTTCAAAGACACGCTGCGTCGCGTTGACCTCGATTAGTAATTGTTCCGGGGAAATAATCGAAATGTCGGGATGTGTAAAGGTGTGATTCCCGATTTCATCACCTTGCGCAATCTCTTGTTTTATAAGGTTTGGGTTGGCGTTGGCGTTCGACCCAATCACAAAAAATGTAGCCGGAACATTGTATTGCTTTAAGATTTTCAGAATCTGCGGCGTCCAAACCCGGTCCGGCCCATCGTCAAAAGTGATGGCGATCTTATTCTTATCTGTTCCGCCCCAGCGGGTGATAACGTATGGAGAAGGGAAACTCAAGAATTGTTCGTTGGTGATCAGCCCTGAGCTTGTGTTGTAATTGATTGCGCGTTTTCCATCCGTGGAAACGCCAGTTACTTTTAGGATTTCCCCGGTGCCTTGGTAGACGATATCGAATCCGTAATGAAGGATGTCGAGTGTATTCGCGGCTGCGTTATCAAGGTTATCTCGATTTTGGAAAACATTCCAAATCGCAGGGTCTTCTGATCCCATGCGCCAAAGGCCAATTCCATGTATGGGATATTGGTGGGTTGCCATGATTTGGTCGAAAGCGGAGATTCCATCCAGATACCAGACGTGATGCAAGCTGCCATTTGCATCGGTGTAATCGAAGGTTGGGTTCAAACTCGCCGGGTCAAAACGGACCGTTACTTTATAGTTTGCTGCGAGTTGAACGGCCTGCTGGAATGAGATTTCGTTGCCCTGACTTGCACCGTCCTGCCAATCGTATCCATAGTTTCCCAGTGCAACAACATACTTGGACGGATCAACCTCCTCGAAGCGGGTTTGTAATTCATGCACGATGAATTGTTGGGAGGCTACCGGACCGGCCGTGCTTCCAGACCAGTTTTCATCGTACGCCATCAGGATGAGGTAGTCGTTATATTGCGCGAGACTTGGATAATCGTAATTTGGGTCATCAACTGGTACTGATTGTGATACTTCCAGGCCCAGTGGATGAAACTTGTTATAAAGTTCCTTCATGAATTCTGTGAGCTCAGCTGGGTTGGCAGTTGTGGTTTCATAGTCGATGCTGATGCCGGCGAAGTGATTGCTCTGCACATAATCCAACAAGGATTGAATATTTTTTGCACGGGCAGCCGGGTCGGCAAGCATTTGGCTAAGTGCCGCATCCTCCCAGGATTGAGTATCATTACTGTAATTGTTGACGAGTGGAATAATAGGTAGAGTCGGTCGCGTTTGACTGAGAAAATTTATTACATCTTGTTGTTTAACGGGATCATCCACCACAATCGAGCCGCTGGCATCGGAGAGATGCAGCCACTCGGGAATCAATTTATCGATGTTATTGACATTTTGTTTCAATGAAGAAAAACTATTGTCATCCCAATTTACGAAGAAACCAATCACATCGGTTTTACCGATCGCTTTGGGGTTCATCGGCTCGAGTGTGGGAATTTGTGTTGGAGTTGGGGTGGGCGCGGGTGTTGCGTTGGCTATTTCTTCGCCCGTTTGCGTCTCGCTTGCTGTGGACGTTGTGACAAGAGTAACTTTTTTGTAAACAAAATGATACGGTTTATCTGGCCGGTTTGGAATTACGTGCAATGGCACAATGCCCTGTTCGCTACTGGTTGGGATATCTTGTGGTGAAACTGGGATTTCAGTGGGCGGAGCGGTCGCGGTCGGGGCGACTGTGGGGGGCATGATGGGGTCTTGGCTTAATTCTCTTACTGGCGCGAGACTAACACTCGGTAATGAAGGCGTTATCATTACACTAATAATCAAGCCCAGTAATATAACCGTAAATATCAAACCGATAAAGAACGTCGTAAGTTTGAAATGTCCCCACCGTCGGTTTTTAGGGTCGAAGAATATAGGTGTGGTAGGTTGGTCTCCCATTCTTGCTGTTCGAATTGTTTTCGTATGTCTTGGACAAGGATAATTCCAGTGGGTGAGACGACCCTGAGCATTGATTAGGGCATGGTGAGTATCAACATATTTGGTCATTTCTTCAATTTTGCCCATTTATATCTGATATAATCAGGCGTTTGGAACGCTTCACACGCACAACGCCGGACGCGCTCCGGTGTTTTTTATGTGCGGCAGAATAATTATCATCGCGCGGCTTTGGGCGCGCGAAATCTTAGCGGAGATATTCATGAAGAAGGAACAACAGCTTGATTTGTATCATCAAATGGTATTGATCCGTCGCCTGGAAGAACGCGGTGCGGAACTCTATCAGCAGGGCAAGATCGGCGGTTTCATGCACTTGTACATCGGGCAGGAAGCCGTTTCGACCGGTTTGGTTGCCGCGCGCGAGCCACGCGACCGAGTTATCACTGCGTATCGCGATCACGGTGTGGCGCTGAACTGCGGCATCTCGGCCAATGAAGTGATGGCCGAATTGCTTGGCAAGGCAACCGGTATTTCAAAGGGCAAGGGCGGCTCAATGCACATGGCAGATACGTCCAAGAATATGTGGGGCGGACATGCCATCGTCGGTGGTCATTTGCCGATTGCCTCCGGCCTTGCTTTGGGCGATCACTATGCGGGCAACGATAACGTGACCATCTGCATGTTCGGTGATGGCGCGACCAACATCGGTTATTTTCACGAGGCTTTGAATCTCGCCAAGACTTGGGGCCTGCGCGTGTTATGGGTGTGCGAGAACAACCAGTATGGCATGGGCACCGCGGTGGAACGCGCTTCGGCGGTTTCTGAAATTCGTCAGAAGGCCGAAGGCTATGGCATGAAGAATAGCCGCGTAGACGGCATGGACGTGATGAAAGTCTACGAGGCCGCCAAGGACGCGATTGAGTATGTTCGCAAGAACAGCGAACCTTATTTGTTGGAAGCAGTGACATATCGTTATCGTGGCCATTCGATGGGCGATCCTGAACGCTATCGCAAACAGGAAGAGGTCAAAAAGTGGGAAGAGAGTGACCCGATCGGCATTTTCCGCAATCAGTTATTGGAAAAGAAAACCGCCACCGCCAAAGCCTTGGACGAAATCGAAGCCAAAGCAGAGGATGAAGTGCAGAAGTCGGTCGAGTTTGCAGAAGCCAGCCCGGAGCCCACGCTGGAAGATTTGTTCGCAAACGTATACGCGGATAATTAATCAAAAGATATGAAGTCACTGAAATGCAAATTGTGTTTTGAGACTTTGTGACTTCACGCTAAAGGAATCGCAACATGGCAAAAATTACAATGCGCGAAGCAATTTCGCAAGCTCTCATGGAAGAGATGGATCTCGACCCCTC
>DATKNJ010000062.1:0-13825 GCA_035541395.1 Anaerolineales bacterium | reverse complement strand
GCCGCAAGAAAGACATGATTATTGTGGGCGGCAAAAACGTATATCCTCAGGATTTGGAATCTTTAACATATGAGGTGCCTGGTGTCCATGCAGGTCGCTCGGTAGCATTTGGAATCTTCGATGAGGAACAAGGAACGGAAGAGGTGGTCATTATTGCGGAAGTGGATTCCGAAAATCCTGCGGAGCAGGATCATATTGCTGACGCGATCCGCCAGCATGTGACAAAAAATTCTGCGGTTGCTTTGCGGCATGTAAAAGTAGTTGGTCCAAAATGGATTCTGAAAACGTCAAGCGGCAAAACTGCGCGTTTGGCGAATAAAGAAAAATTTCTGAAGGAACTTCAAGAAAGCGATTAAGAAAAATCCCTCGCATTTGCGAGGGATTTATTTTTGATTTAGCCGCCAGTGGGGAGGCGCTTCTCGAGCGTGCGATTGAAAATTTCTTCGTGTTCCTGAGAGGCGCTGGCTTTACGTTGCTTGGCCTTCTCGCGCTTCTGATGTACCTTGGAACGTTCCTGCGCTTCGAGCCACGCGATTTGCATGGCGGTCATTTCGGGTTCAACCGCAACCTGCGCTTCGGCCTCGACCTCTTCTTCCTGTTTCTTGCCTTTGCGTTTGCCGCGCGGTTCCTTGTGTTCTTCCTTCTGCGGCTTTTCTTCTTCAACGATCTCAGGGATCAAGGCTTTCATGCTTAAGCGGATTTGGCGTTTGCGGCGATCCACTTCGAGGACTTTCGCTTCGACTTCATCGCCTTCTTTCACGACTTCGCTCGGGGTTTTGACATATCCACGCGTCAACTCGCTGACGTGTACCAGCCCGGGGCGCTCCGCACCGATATCAACAAAAGCTCCGTAAGATTCGAGACGAACAACTTTGCCTTTGACGATCATATCGGGTTGAATCTCGCGCCATTCAAGTCCGAGCGGTTCGATCATGGTCAATTCGATGCGGTCTTTCTTGATGCGGCGTATCCACACATCTACGGTTTGACCTTCTTTGACCACATCTTCCACTTTGTTTACTGGCTCTTTTTGTAGTTGCGAGATATGAATGACCCCCGGAAGTTCCCGGCCGATGTCTACAATTGCACCGGCGAGAGTGGTTTTTATAACCTTGCCGCTCAGTTTGGTTTTTGGTTCCAGCGCGCCCACAGGCGCGATATCTGTTGTTGCCATATTTTGTAACTCCTGGAAATTGGGAATAATGCCGAAGGTTGATTATACCTATATGACAAGTCTTCGTCAATGTGAAATTGGATCGAAATAAGCGGAGGAGGTTTACACATAAGTTACAACTGTAATCTTGATTTGTTCAACTGGTCTAGTCTTCTTCTTGACATGAATGTATGCTTTGAGTATAGTTGGCCAATTCATGTACCTTTCGGAATAAGAAAATTAAAAATATGTACGAAATAGACAGAATTGACATCCGTATTGTTAATTTATTACTTGGTGATGGTCGCATGTCTGCTTCAGAGATCGCGCGGCAGTTGGGGGACATTTCCGAGCGCGCAGTTCGTTATCGGATTGATCGCATGATCGAAGAGGGCGTGATTCAGATTAGCGCGGTGGTGCGCCCACAAGCTTTTGGCCTGACGACGATCGCCGATGTTTGGATGGAAGTGGAAGCAGATCAGATTCTGGAAGTCGCTCGCAGGATGAGTGAGTACGATAATGTCAGTTATGTGGCTTGCGGCATTGGCCAAACAGATGTGAGTATTCAGGTCGTGGCAAAAGATACGACTGAAATTTATCGTTTTGTGACCGAGGTCGTTCGCAAAGTTCCGGGCGTGCGAAAGACAACCACTTCCATCGTGCCGATCATTCTCAAAGATGTGTACCAGTGGCGGGTCCCGGCCCGAGTCGCTGGCGAAACCCCTGAACACGAAAAAGTTTGATCGCCACAGAATCTTCGGAGATTTATGAGTATGTTCGGCCCCAAAAGTCGATCTCTGCAAAAGCGTGCAGAGAAAGTTATGCCTTTAGGAGTGAACTCCAATTTTCGTTATTGGGGTGAGGAAGTCACGCCGTATGTTGATAGAGGCAAAGGGGCTTATCTTTGGGACGTGGATGGCAAGCGATATATTGATTATCGCCTCGCGTTCGGTCCAGTGATTTTGGGCCATGCTTATGACACGGTCGATTCGAAAGTGATGGAAGAAATACAAAAGGGTGGATTGTTCGCAATGACTGGAGAGCTTGAAGTTTCTTTGATGGAAAAAATCGTTGAGATGTGTCCCGCGGTGGAAATGGCGCGCCTGGCTTGTTCGGGCACAGAGGCCACGATGCATGCGATCCGCGTGGCGCGGGCTTATACCGGGCGGGAAGTGATTCTAAAGTTCGAAGGCAACTATCATGGCTTTCACGATCATACTTTGTGGTCTACTTATGTGCCAATCGAATCGTATGGCAACCTGCGGAGTCCGATCCCGGTGCCATCTTCATCGGGGATTCCTAAAAACCTGCGCGATATGATCATCACGCTTTCATTCAATGACTTTGATGGATTCGAACGCGTGATGAATTCCTTTGGCGATCAGATCGCGGCCGTTATCACCGAACCTTGTCAGGGCAACTGTGGCGCCATTGACGCGCAGCCCGGCTTCCTTGAATTGATTCGCCAAAAGACAGAGCAACATGGAACGGTTTTTATTTTGGATGAAGTGAAAACTGGTTTTCGCGTAGCCAACGGGGGCGCGCAGGAGGTACATCGCATCAAACCGGACCTCGCGACGTATGCCAAAGCTTTGGGCAACGGCTACCCTGTAGCCGCGTTCGGCGGCAAAAAAGAAATCATGTCCATCATCGGGCATGGAGTGGCGCAAGGTGGAACGTATACAAACAACAAGCCGGGTGTTGCCGCGGCGTATGCTACATTGACTTTGCTGCAGGAGAAGCCGATTTTAGAGACAATTGCTCAACGCGGTAAGCGTTTGATGGACGGGCTGAAAGAAATTTTTGATGAACATGGCATTCCTGTTGTGATGAGCGGATATCCGGCAATGTTCTCGTTTGCGTTCGGTGTTGAAAAAGCGACCTGTCAACGCGACTGGAGCAAAAGCGATCAAGGTTTTTATCTGCGGCTGGCAGAGATGGCCCTCGAACGCGGTGTGATGCCAGATCATGATCCGCGTGAGCCGTGGTTCTTATCGTATTCGCACTCGGATGCGGACATCGATGAAACCTTAAATGTGTATGCGGAGATTGTGAAAGAGGCCAAACAATGATTTGATCTTTTGCGGACAGACAACTTGTTGCCTGTCCGTTGTTTTATGGAGACCCCATGACCAAACTCAACTCAAAAGAAATCGTTGATCTAAATAAAGAATACACATTTTTTTCCTGGTCTGTGCAGGGACAAGTGAATCCGATTCCTGTTACCAAAGCGGAAGGCGTTTACTTTTGGGATGCAGACGGGAAGCGTTATCTGGATTTCTCCTCCCAGTTGATGAATACTAATATTGGGCATCAACATCCTAAAGTTATCAAAGCGATTCAAGATCAGGCTGCGCAACTGACGTTCACGCATCCCGGCAATGCTACTGAACCGCGCGGCCTGCTTGGCAAGAAGCTGGCTGAAGTCACGCCGGGAAAGTTGAAGAAAACATTCTTCGCATTGGGTGGCGCAGAAGCCAATGAGAACGCCATCAAGATCGCACGTTTTTATACAGGGCGTCACAAAATCCTTGCTCGCTATCGTTCATATCATGGCGCGACCCACGGTTCGATTGCCTTGACCGGCGATTATCGCCGTAACGCGGTCGAGCCGGCGATGCCCGGCGGGGTGCATTTCCTCGATCCGTTTTGTTATCGCTGTCCTTTTGGCCAGAAACCGGAGTCTTGTAAGCGCGAATGTATCTCGCATTTGGAGGAAGTGATCAAGTATGAAGATCCCAACAGGATTGCGGCCATCATTATGGAAGGCGTTACGGGCTCCAATGGCATCATTGTTCCGCCGGATGATTATTGGCCGCGCGTGCGAGCATTATGCGATAAATATGGAATCCTGCTGATTTCGGATGAAGTGATGAGCGGCTGGGGGCGCACGGGCAAATGGTTTGCTGTGGATAATTGGGGCGTTGAGCCAGACATCATCACAACCGCTAAAGGTATTACATCGGGCTATGTGCCATTAGGCGCGGTGATTGTTTCCGAAAAGATCGCCGAATTTTTTGAAGATAAATATTTGTATGCGGGCTTGACGTATAGCGGTCATGCTTTGGCTTGCGCTGCCGCGTTGGCGACCATCGAAGTATATGAAGAAGATAAGTTAATTGAGAATGCCGCTTTGCTTGGGAAATATCTCGGTGAAGCGCTGGAAGATATAAAGGAACGGCATGCCTCTGTGGGTGATGTGCGTTACATCGGTCTATTCTCGACGATCGAGGTGGTCGTCAATCGCGAGACGAAAGAAAGCTTCTCGCCCGCGGTCATGGCGGAAGTGGGAAAAGTATTGCGCAAGAATGGACTGTTCACTTTCATCATGGCGAACAACATGGGAAGCATGGTCTTCATTGTCCCGCCATTGTGCATCACGCGCGAGCAACTCGATGAAGGCCTCGCGATAATAGAGAAGGCGCTGGAAGTAACAGATGAGAAAGTGAGTTAACGAAAAATTGTAATCCGCAAGAAAAGTTTGGAAAGCCAATTCAGCCAAAAGAGGAGAATATGCAAGTGCTCAACTATATCAACGGCGAGTGGGTGGAGCCGCACGTCAAAGAATTTGTAGATGTGATCAATCCGGCAACCGGCGTGGTGATGACGAAATCCCCATTGTGCGGCGCGGATGTAGTGGATGCGGCCGCGCGAGCGGCCGCCGCTTCATTCCCGGACTGGAGGCGGACTCCCGTTCAAGATCGGATTCAATATCTCTTCAAGTTGCGCGACTTGCTCAAAGCCAACATGGATGAGATTGCCCGTACGATCACGAACGAGGCGGGGAAGACGTTTGAAGAGTCCAAAGCCGAGATGATACGCGCAATCGAAAATGTAGAAGTGGCCTGCGGGATGCCGATGCTGATCAAAGGTGAGATTGTGGAAGACATCGCGCCCGGCATCGACGAAATCATGATTCGCCAGCCAGTTGGTGTGTGCGCGACGATTGCACCGTTTAATTTCCCGGGCATGATTCCATTTTGGTACCTGCCTTACGCGTTGGCGGCGGGAAACACATATATCGTCAAACCTTCGGAAAAAGTCCCGATGACGATGCAATTGATCTTCAAATTGATCAAACAAGTTGGTTTCCCGAAAGGTGTGGTTAATCTAGTCAACGGCGCGAAAGAGGCTGTGGACGCGATCCTTGATCACCCATTGATTCGTGCGATCACATTTGTTGGGTCGACGGCCACTGCGAAATATCTTTACGGACGCGCAGCCACCAACGGGAAACGCGTTCAAGCGCAAGGCGGGGCGAAGAATCCGGTTATTGTCTTGCCGGATGCTGATATGGACATGGCAACCAAGATCATCGCCGATTCAGCTTTTGGCTGCGCGGGTCAACGTTGTTTGGCCGTTTCGCTCGCGGTGACAGTTGGTGAATCGCGCAATCAGTTTGTGGAAATGATCTGTGACGCGGCGGCCAGCCGCAAGGTCGGATATGGACTCGAGGATGGAGTCCAAATGGGCGCGGTGATTAATTCTGTCAGCAAAGCGCGCATCGAGCAATTGATTGGAGTTGGAGCTAAAGAAGGCGCAAGTGTGCCGGTGGATGGCCGCGGAACGGTGGTCAAAGGTTATGAGGGCGGAACGTTCGTGCGCCCAACGATTTTGCTGGACGTGCCGCGCGGCGGCGAAGCAGCACGAACTGAAATCTTTGGCCCAGTGCTCGGGCTGATGCATGTCAGCACAGTGGACGAGGCGATTGAGTTGGTGAATAGCGGATCATACGGAAACCAGGCCAGTTTGTTCACCTCGAGTGGAAATGCCGCGCGCCGATTCAGATATGAAGCCGAGGCTGGAAATATCGGCGTCAATATCGGCGTAGCCGCGCCGATGGCATACTTCCCATTCAGCGGATGGAAAGATAGCTTTTTCGGCGACATGCATGGGCAGGGCACGGACGCGATCGAATTTTTCACACAGAAAAAAGTAGTGGTGGAACGTTGGCCGAAAGAATGGACAAGGAAGTTTTAAGTTCCTGACTAATAGCCCAGAGATAAATGGAGATAAACATTTGTAACTTGGAGACAGTTTGAAATCGGAATTTCAGAGAAGCTTTGTTTATCCCCAACCAGAAATAATCGCTAAGGGAATATCATGACAAACCAATATGATGAAGCATTGAAATATGCGGAGAAGTGGATCGAAGTTATTCACAAACGTGAATTGACGGAATTGGAAGCCAAGCAAATCATCGAAGAGTCCATACATAATTTTGCGGAGCATTTCAATCGCGGTTGGTTGGAATATCGCAAATCGGTGGCAGAGGCCGGCAATTGGGCCGCAGTGGAATGGAGCGGCTCGGGTGCGGTTTTCAAAGATGTATTAGGCCGCGAATATTTGGACTGTTTAGGCGGCTTCGGTATGATGAATTTGGGCTGGGCTCATCCCGATGTAGTGGGCGCAGTCAAGGCGCAGTTAGCGCGTTCGCCGATGCCATCTCAAGAGTTGATCGATCCATTGCGCGGTGTGCTGGCAAATTTGATGGCGCAGATCACGCCTGGTGATTTGAAATATTCATTCTTTGCCGGGTCGGGCACAGAGGCTATCGAGGGCGCAATCAAACTGGCGAAGATGTATACAAAGAAGCCGGGCTTTATCGCTGCGACCAAAGCCTTTCATGGGAAGACCATGGGCGCCTTGAGCATGATGGGCAAATCCGATTATCGTGAGCCGGTTGGAACTTTGTATGGTGGGCCGGTCTATCATGTGCCGTTTGGGGATGCAGAGGCGGTCGAGCGTCAGCTTGAGGTGTGCCAAAAAGTGGGCGTTGGAATCGCGGCTGTGATCTTTGAACCCATTCAAGGTGAAGCGGGAGCGATCGTTCCGCCGGATGATTTTTGGCCGGGCGTGCGTGAAGCAACCAAGCGTTATGGAGTCCTGTTGATTGCGGATGAAGTGCAAACCGGACTCGGGCGAACGGGTAAGTTGTGGGGAGTTGATCATTGGAATGTGGTGCCAGATATATTGGCGGTTGCTAAATCGTTGGGCGGCGGCGTGATGCCGGTCAGCGCGTTTTGTTCAACGGAAGAGATCTGGCAAGTGATGATGCATCCGAATCCGTTCATGCATACGACCACAACGGGCGGCGGCGCGTTGGCTTGTTCGGCTGCGATCGCATCCATTCAAGTAACGCTGCGCGAAAAATTATGGGAACAAGCCGCGACCAAAGGTGAATATCTGATTCCTAAATTGGAAAAATTGGCCGCGCAATATCCACAATTTTATGAGAAAATAACTGGCAAAGGTTTGCTAGTTGGAATGCACTTTCACAATCCGGAAATTGGTTACAAAGTTGCGTCTGGTTTGTTTCGGCGCGGTGTTTTAGTAGCGGGTACGTTGACCAACTCTCAGAGCATTCGTATCGAACCGCCCTTATTAATTTCGTGCGAACAACTTGATACGTTGCTCGACCGTTTGGAAGATACCCTTAAATCCATCGGTAGGAGCGAGCGAGATGAGTGAGTTTGCGGTTGAACTACAGGACGTTGTCAAGAAATTTATTACGCCAGAAGGGGATGAGCTTGCGGCCGTGAATCACGTGTCCATGCAAATAAAGAACGGTGAATTTTTCTCGATGCTCGGTTCATCCGGATGCGGCAAGACAACTTCGCTGCGCATGATCGCTGGATTTGAATGGCCGAGTGAGGGAGAAGTTTTCATTGAAGGCAAACCGATGGGACACACGCCTCCGTTCCAGCGTAAAGTTAATACCGTTTTTCAAAATTATGCATTGTTCCAGCACATGACCGTTTATCAGAACGTGGCCTTTGGCCTTGAGATGGAAGGCGCACAAAAGGCTGAGATCGAAAAACGCGTCAAGCGTGCCTTGGATATGGTGCAGCTGACTGGAATGGAACGACGCTTCCCGAAGCAACTCTCCGGCGGACAGCAGCAGCGCGTCGCACTTGCCCGCGCATTGGTCAAAACCCCAGACGTTCTCCTGCTCGACGAGCCGCTCGGCGCGCTCGATTTGAAGCTGCGGAAAGAAATGCAGCTCGAGTTGAAGTCGTTGCAGCAACAACTTGGAATCACATTTATCTATGTAACACACGATCAAGAAGAAGCGCTGACGATGTCCGATCGCATCGCAGTGATGAGCAAAGGCAAAATGATGCAGATGGGCACGCCGGTGGAGATCTACGAGCGTCCACACAATCGCTTCGTAGCGGACTTTATCGGTGAGTCTAATTTCCTCGAAGGCAAGATCAAGTCGTTATCCAAGAATGAAGCGAAAGTTTTTGTTCCCGATTTGCATGTGGAATTGACCGGCATGCCGATCGCGGATGATTTGGTGAAAGGCGAAGATGTTGTCGTTTCGATCCGCCCGGAAAAAATCCGCGTTGCAGAACAATCTGCGAACCAAAATTGCTTTGAAGGCAAGGTGGTGAACACGGTTTATATCGGCTCGGACACACACGTGGTGGTGGATGTGAAGGGGGCGCGGTTGAAAGTTTGGGAGCAGAACCGCATCTCGCGGCTTGATCCGAAATCGTTTTATTCAGTGGGGGAAAGCGTGCATCTGGTATTGATGCCGGAGAACACGTTAGTGTTGAAGAAGGACTAAGTTATGTTGAAACGATTGCGAGAGAGTAAGTCTGCACAAGGCACTTTGTTGATCACTCCGACGTTGATTTTCATGATCGGGTTGTTGATCATTCCGCTGTTGTTGACCTTGGTGGTGAGTTTTGGCCAGCGTTCCGCTGACGGCGGTGTGATTTATACATTCTCGTTGGATAACTATATCCGGTTGCTTGGCTACAGTACGGATTGCCCCAACGGAGTTTCGTCGTGTTTCAATCCACTGTACCTTCAAATTTTGTGGCGCTCCATGGCACTTGGATTCAATACAACTGTGTTGGTTATTTTGATGGCGTATCCATTGGCTTATTTTATTGCCAGAGTCAAACCAAAATGGCGTAATACGTTTTTGTTTTTGGTCTTGGTGCCGATGTGGACCAACTTCGTTATCCGCGTTTACGCGTGGATGATGATTCTTCGTCAGCAAGGCGTGATCAATTCGCTGCTTGGTTGGATCGCCGGTTTATTTCACATGCCATTCACGCCGTTGAATATGTTGTATACGCCAGGCGCGGTATTGGTGGGGATGGTCTATGAATTCCTGCCGTTCATGATTTTGCCGATTTATACCTCGCTGGAGAAAATCGAAAATTCACTTTATGAGGCCGCGGCGGATTTGGGCGCGAATCCGTTTCGCACGTTCCTGCGCATCACATTGCCACTTTCAATGCCAGGTGTAGTAGCTGGAACGATTCTTGTCTTCGTTCCAGTGATGGGCACGTTTATCGTGTCGGATTTGTTGGGCGGCGCGCAAGTGATTTTGGTTGGGAATCTAATCCAGCGGCAATTCCTCGACGCGCGCGACCCGACATTTGGTTCGGCCGCGTCACTGGTATTGATGGTGTTGACCTTGATCGTCACCTATTTCTATACGCGGAAGTTTGGGTTTGGCGCGGAGATTGTGGCATGAATCCATATCGCCGCTCTCCCTGGATTATTGCATCCACCATCCTGGTATTCATTTTCTTATATGCGCCGATTGTGGTGCTGATGACATTTGCGTTCAATGCTTCGCGCGTCAATGTTTTGTTCACCGGAATCATTCCGAGCTTTGGCGATTACCAAATCGTCAACGGGAATGTGACTCAAAGCCCATGCGGCCCGTTCCATTGGTTCTGTGAATTGTCGAAGAATACGGCAGTCCTAAACGCAGCAAAGAATACGATGATCGTCGCGATTACCGCCACCGTGGTTTCGACGATTATCGGAACGATGGCTGCCCTGGCTTTGCAGCGTTACAACTTCCGCTTGCGGACTTTCTCCCAGATCTCGTTATACATTCCAATCGTCATCCCGGAAATCGTAATGGGAATCATCATCCTGGTGTTGTTCAGTCAGTTGTTCACGAGCATCAACAATGTGCTGAACTTGACCGGCGATGCGCGCCTCAATCTTGGATTGGGCACAGTGATTCTTTCGCATATCTCGTTCATGATCCCATTTGTGACTTTGGTCGTTCAAGCGCGCCTGCAAGGCTTGGATAAATCGTACGAAGAAGCCGCCATGGATTTGGGCGCCAATGAATGGACGACATTCCGCCGTGTAACATTTCCGATGATTCTGCCGGGCGTGCTCTCCGGTGCATTGTTGGCTTTTACGCTCTCCATCGACGATTTCATTATTACCTTTTTCACGAATGGGCCGGGTTCGACAACGCTCCCGATTTACGTTTATGGTTTGTTGCGCCGCGTGATCACGCCCGAGTTGAACGCGCTTTCGACGATCTGGATTTTGATCGTATTGATTGCAGTCTTTATGATTCAACGGATGGAGAACCGTCAAGTTTAACTTCAGGCATTTCGTGTCCGAAGATAATCGACACGTGAGTCCAATTTACTTTCCAAAGGAGGAAGAGATGAGAAAAAATGTACTATGGAAGCTGTCAGCAGGCTTGCTGGTTCTGGCATTTTTGTTGACAGCCTGCGGAGGAGGAAGCAGCAGCCAACAACCAGCCACCAAGTCCAGCGCGAGTGGCAAGGTCACGAAGGATGGCTTCAATTGCCCCGAGCCGAATCCGCGTATACCGGTCACGTCCACTCAATTGAACCTGTTTGTGTGGACGCAATATATCCCTGAGGATTTCTATGAGTGTTTCCAACTGGTCTATGGAATCAAAGTCAATTATGACGAGTATTCCAGCAATGAGGAAATGGACGCCAAATTACAGGCAGGCGCAACTTCTTATGACCTCGTTCAACCGACCGACTATACTGTTACCTTAATGATTCATCAGGGGCTGCTTCAGCCATTGGATCATAGCAAGTTGCCTGTGCTTTCCAACTTTAATCCGGCTTACATGAATCTTGCATTCGATCCGGGCAACAAGTACACGATTCCGTTCCAGAACGGTACAGATGCCATTGTGGTCAATACTGCCAAGGTAACGGATCTGCCCACCTCATGGGCCGATCTTTGGAAGCCGGAATACAAAGGCCGCATGGTCTTCGCGGACGACTCGCGCGCCGTGATTGGCCTGACGCTCCTGACGCTTGGTTACGATGTCAATACAACGGATCAATCTCAACTGGATCAGGCCAAACAAAAATTGGCGCAGTTGATTCCAAGTATCAAGAAGTTCGACAGCGATAGTCCTTCCGCGGACTTGATTGCCGGAGACGTCGATCTTGGCGAAACCTGGACCGGGGAAGCATTCCTCGCACAAGCGCAGCTTGGCACTATTAAATTCATCTATCCAAAAGAAGGTGTGATTCTCTGGCAGGATAACTGGGCCATGCCCAAGTCCGCTCCACATACTGACGCGGCCTATGCCTGGCTCAACTACACCATGCAAGGCGACATGTTCTGGATGATGTTAACGAGCTTCCCGTACACTAATCCCAATGACGCCGCGCTCAACTATGCCAAAGGCAGCACGATGCAGGTAACCGATGTAAATGGCAGTTCAACTACGCTAGGTGACGTTTATAACGCCTATATCGACTCGCCCATTACCAATCCGCCTGCGGATGTGATCAAGTCTGGTCATCGTATAGACGATGTGGGAGATGCGACTCCGCTCTATGACCAAATCTGGACTGAAGTCAAAGGGCAGTAACCTCCGCCCAAACCGAATCCCCCGACTTGAAATCGGGGGATTTTTATTTTGCATTGATTGGCCTAAATTTATGCAAAATTTGACGTTAAAATTGACTCTAGTGCAAAATTGTTATATAATCAAACTATGGAAAGCGAAATTGTTGCCGGGCAGCCAGCCGGTCTGGACGAGATCGACCTTTACATCATGGATGCGCTTCGCAAGGATGGGAGGGAAGCCTTTTCGCAGATCGCCGATCAACTCAAAGTTTCGCCGGGCATGATCCGCCAACGTTATAACCGATTGGTGGAATCGGGTTTTCTCAAAGTTGTTGCCATCACGAATCCCGTTCATCGCGGCCTGAAAACGATGGCGTTGATCGGAATCCGTACAGAGGGGAATCTAATGCTTCAGGTGGCAGACCAGATCGCGGCCTTGAATGAAGTGGTTTACCTCGTAGTTGTCAGCGGCCGGTTCGACATCCTGGTCGAAGTCTTTTGTCGCGATCACGAAGATTTGCTTCAATTCATCACCGAGAAATTGTATGCCATACCCGGTGTGCGAGAAACAGAAACGTTCATGCACCTGAAGATCGTCAAGGAAGTTTATTACTAAGGCATCCTAACTCGTGAATCATCGCGGGTTATAAAACCAAAGGGAGAAAGCGTTTATGAAAGTTTTCAGTAGGGGGAAGTTTGAGTCGGTGGGCGATGTCCGGGATCGCTCTGCAAGTGTGTTTGGAAACATGCCGAGTCAATAAAGAAACCTGAGATTGCATAGCCATATCGTTTGTTAAACTACCCATTGGGTAAAAAACGGAGAATAAGAAGATGAAAGTACTGCTAATCGGCGTAGGAGGGGTCGGCGAAGCGATTGCTGCGATTGCCAAAGGACGCGCCTGGGTGGAACAAGTTGTATTGGCGGATTACAACCTGGAACGCGCCAAAGAAGTTCAAAAGAAACTTGGCGATGAGAGTCGATTCCCAGCTGAGCGCGTGGATGCCAGCAATCAGAACATGATCGAGGAACTTGCCGGAAAGTATAAAGTCGATCTCATCATGAATGCAGTGGATCCTGTGTTCAACCAACAGATCTTTGACGCTGCGTTCAATGCAGGTGTGAAATATATGGATATGGCCATGACGTTATCCACGCCGCATCCTACCGATCCATTTAATAAACCTGGAGTCAAGCTTGGTGACTATCAGTTTGAACGCGCCAAAGAGTGGGAGAAAAAGGGTCTGCTAGCAATTGTCGGCTTAGGCGTTGAGCCGGGCATGGCAGATGTCTTCGCCCGCTATGCCCAGGACCATCTATTTGATGAGATCGAGGAGATCGGGATTCGGGATGGAGCGAACATCGAGATCGAGGGCTATGAGTTTGCACCCAACTTTTCGATCTGGACCACGATTGAAGAATGCCTCAACCCGCCGGTCATTTGGGAAAAGGATAAAGGTTGGTACACAACGCCGCCTTTCTCTGAGCATGAGACTTTTGAATTCCCGGAAGGAATTGGAAAGATCGATGTTGTCAACGTAGAGCATGAGGAAGTTCTGCTTGTGCCACGTTGGGTCAACGCCAAACGGGTCACGTTCAAATATGGACTCGGCGATCAATTCATTGGCGTGCTCAAAACCTTGCATATGCTGGGTCTCGATAAAAAAGAGAAGATCAATGTGAAAGGCATTCAAGTGGCGCCGCGCGACGTGGTGGCAGCTGGTTTGCCTGATCCCGCTCATCTCGGCGATAAGATGCACGGCAAAACCTGCGCTGGGACTTGGGTGAAAGGAATCAAAGATGGGCGGCCGCGCGAAGTGTATCTATATCAGGTTGCAGACAATGCGGAATGCATGAAACATTGGGGCTGCCAGGCAGTCGTCGCGCAAACGGCGTTCAATGCGGTGATCGGTTGGGATTTGATCGAGCATGGTCAATGGAAAGGCGTTGGTGTTTTGGGGCCAGAGGCTTTCGATCCATTGCCGTTCATGGATAAGATGGCTGAATACGGATTCCCGTATGGCATCAAGGAAATGAATGCTGAAGCTGTGATG
>DATKNJ010000061.1:0-4482 GCA_035541395.1 Anaerolineales bacterium | reverse complement strand
CGGACGCCTATGCCCGTTTAAAAAATTTGAATGTCGACTTTATGTTGGTCCCGTCATTTGAAATTGGATCGCTTGGAAGTTGGAATCAACCCTGGCAGGGATACAACGGCTGGCCCGCGCCCGCGGATGTGAATCCGCAGGATGTGGGAAAGTTAACCGAAGGCGAGGCCTGGTTCAAATATGCCTTGGCCGGGCGGATCGCTGAAGCCGGCGCGCAACATGGCGTCAACGTGTTTTTGCGCGGCGCATTGTGGGATCAAAAATTCGATGGCGGCCGCACGACTGTGATCGGCGACCGACAAGTGATGAAAGAAACCGCCAGCGAAGGCGCATCGCTCAATAATTTGTGGCTGTGAATCAAATTTAACTCCGAAATAATATGGGACGCTGACGAGCGCTGACGGACGCGGAAAGGGTTGAAAATTCGTGTCCCATTTTGGCTTAAACGAACTCACCCGCAAAACCTTGATTTCGGGGTGAGTCATGTTTGATGAAGCGTTCGTTACGCGGTTTGTGTTTTCTTTAACTGATCGAAATATTTGGCTCGGAATTTTGTAACCTTCGGGGCGATGACAACTCGACAATATGGCTGGAAAGGATTGTTTGCGTAATATTCCTGATGATAATCCTCGGCCATATAGAATTGATCAAACTTGGTCACTTCGGTCACAATGGGGTCTTTCCAAATCTTTGCTTCCGAGATTTCTTTGATCACTTGCTCGGCCACGCGCTTTTGCTCTTCATCATGATAGAAGATGGCCGAGCGATATTGCGTGCCAACGTCCGCGCCTTGCTGATTTAAAGTCGTTGGATCGTGGACAGTGAAGAAGACTTTCAAAATATCGTGGAACGAAATGACGGATGGATCGAAGGTTATTTGCACAGCTTCAGCATGGCCAGTCATTCCGGTGCAGACTGCACGATAAGACGGATTCGCTACGTGACCGCCGGAGTAACCCGACTCCACCGAAACGACTCCTTTGAGTTCATCGAAAACGGCTTCGATGCACCAAAAACAACCGCCAGCCAGGGTTGCAACTTGAAGATTGGAGTCCATGATAATTTCTCCTTTTCTATAATTTCTTTCGCTCTTTAGACGATGCGTCTCCCCGAAAAATGTCTTAAGAAAAGATTACAAAAAGTAAGGGCGACCCAACGGGTCGCCCTTGCAAAACGGTTTTGAATTTACACCGCGGGCGCTTCGGCCTTTTCGCCTTCTCGCTGCAGAGTGATCTCTCCATCCGGGTTTGCTTCCACCAGCACGGAGTCGCCATCGTTGAATTCGCCGGAGAGCAAACGGTCCGAAAGCGGGTCTTCCACTTTTTGTTGGATGACGCGGCGCAACGGACGTGCACCCATCTCCGGGTCGAAGCCCTGATCGGCCAACGCTGAAAGCGCGGCATCGCTGGCAGAGAGAGTCAATTCATGATCCTTGAGTCGCTCGGCCACTTTATTCAGTTCGAGCGTGACGATCTGTTGGATGTCTTCTTTGCTCAGAGCACGGAAGATCACCACTGCATCGAGACGGTTGAGGAACTCGGGACGGAAGGCCTTCTTGAGCGAGTCCTGTAATTTCTTGCGCATCTCTTCGTAGGACACTTTTTCTTCGGCGGCTTCGTCGCGCTTCAACTGGAAGCCGAGAGTCTGCCGCTTGATCATGTCCGCGCCGATGTTGGAGGTCATCACGATGATCGCGTTGCGGAAGTCCACTTTGCGACCTTTGGCATCGCTAAGATGGCCTTCTTCCATGATCTGCAAAAGCATGTTGTGAACTTCGGGATGCGCCTTTTCCACTTCGTCGAAGACGACGATGGAATACGGGCGGCGGCGAAGCGCTTCGGTCAATTGACCGGCGTCTTCGTAACCAACGTATCCGGGAGGCGCACCGACCAAACGCGAAGCCGTGTGTCGTTCCATGAACTCGGACATATCGAGCTGGATGGCGGCCTCTTCACTGCCGAACATAAATTTGGCCAGTGATTTGGTCAGTTCGGTTTTTCCAACGCCAGTGGGGCCGAGGAAAATGAACGAACCGATCGGCCGCTTGGGGTCTTTCAAACCAGCGCGAGCACGGCGCACCGCGCGTGAAATGGCGACAATCGCGTCTTCCTGTCCGATGATGGATTTGCGCAGTTCGTCTTCCATCTTGAGCAGGCGTTGAGATTCTTCTTCCGCCAATTGCATCAACGGCACGCCAGTCCACATGGAGACTACTTCAGCGATGTCTTCCGCCGAAACAACCGGGCTATTGGTGCGATCCCAACCGGAGCGCAAGCGCTCGATGTTTTCAGAAAGTTCAAGCTCGCGGTCTTCCCACTCTTTGATCTCGTCAACGTTGCCTTCCTCTTGAGCGAGAGCGCGGTTTTGGCGCGCCTGGCGCAATTGCGAGAACATGTCCTTGGCCTGCTTGGCCGCAGGTGATTTATACATGCGCACGCGCGAGGCGGATTCATCGATCAGGTCGATGGCTTTATCGGGAAGGAAACGTTCGGTCACGTATCTCGACGATAAGTGAGCCGCGGCTTCGAGGGCCTCATCCGAAATGACGAGATGATGGTGTTCCTCATAGGCGCCGCGCACGCCTTTTAGAATTTCGATGGTTTCATCTTCCGAAGGCTCATCCACGACAACGGGTTGGAAGCGGCGTTCGAGCGCCGCGTCGGATTCGATGTGTTTGCGATATTCATCCAGCGTGGTCGCGCCGATGACTTGCAACTCGCCGCGCGACAAAGCCGGTTTGAGGATGTTGGCCGCATCCACGGAAGAACCAGCGGCTCCCGCGCCGACCAACATATGCACCTCGTCAATGAACAGAATCGCGCCCGATTGTTTCAACTCGTCGATGACGCGTTTGAGTCTTTCCTCAAATTGACCGCGATACATGGTGCCCGCGACGAGCGATCCCACATCGAGTTGCAGCACGCGTTTGTTCATCAACGGCGCCGGGACATCGCCTTCGGTGATGCGTTGCGCGAGACCTTCGACGATGGCCGTTTTGCCAACGCCGGGTTCACCGATCAACGCGGGATTGTTCTTCGTGCGGCGTGCCAGAATTTGAATGACGCGCTCAATCTCAGTTTGACGTCCGATCACCGGATCGAGTTTTTTCTCTTCGGCCTTGGAAGTCAAGTCAGTCGCGAGTTGATCCACGAGCGGAGTCTTCGCTCCGGGAGCAGGAGCGCGTCCGCTTTCGCGGCCAGCAGCCGTCAGGTTCGGAGAGGAAGCGGTCTCATTGAGTACGCGACGCGTCTGGCGGCGAATCTGATCGGCGGTCACGCCGAGTCGCCGCAGGACTTCCATCGCTGTGCCTTCCACGCGAACCAAACCAAGCAGGATGTGTTCCGTGCCAATGTAATGATGGCCGAGGCGGCGAGCCTCGTCCACTGCGTATTCCAGAACCTGTTGGGTGTCGGATGCCAGTTCGATTTTATCGGGGTTGAAACGAGTTTCTGCTGTTGTGACGCGTTCGATAATTTCGCGTACGCGGTCCGAGGTCATGCCCAGCTCGCGCAAGACACGCCCGGCCACGCCGCCTTCTTCATCCATTAATCCAAGCAAAAGATGTTCTGTGCCAATATTACTCTGGCGGGCGCGCTCGGCCTCTTGATGGGCCAGGCTTAATACCCGCCGCGCCCGCTGTGTAAAGCGTTCCATGCCAGCCATAACGTATATCTCCTCGACCTAAATGGATAGATTAGGTCAGGTTGGATTCTACCAAAAAGGCAAGGGTGAATGTGTACGAAAAAGATTAGAGTTTGCTTACGGTTAGCGATTGTCGCCATCGCCCCGAATTTTGCCGCGCGCCTGCCGATCTAGAAGTTTGGCTAGGTTGTATTCTGCCACTTCATCTAGTGTCAGGTCGAGTTCGGTACAAATTTGCGCCAGATACCACAAAACATCGCCCAATTCGGCTTTGAGCGCTTCGCGCGTTTCCGGGCTGATTTGACCGTCTTTGTCGCGAAAGACTTTTTTGATCTTGCCTGATACTTCGCCTGCTTCGTTGGTGAGGCCGAGGGTTGGGTAGATGACTGGATGCCCGATGGCGGGGTATTTGGCGGTGGCGCGGGATTTGGTTTGGTATTCGTTGAGGTTCATGTTTCTCCAATTTTTAACCACGGATAAAAGCAGATGAATGCAGATTTTTATCTTAATGATTGAGCCAACTGTTTCCAGAAATTATCCTTCTCATTTGGCACAAACGGACTATACAACGCCAGCCGATCCGCAATTCCGTTGTATCGTTGTTTTAATTCATTTGCCAGATTCTTTTCATCGGTCACTAAACAAAACTCATTTAATATTTCATCCGTGACCAGCGCGGGCATTTCGTTCCATCCGCCGCGCGCGGCCAGCGCGGACAATTTCTCGGCGGTCGCGTCCCAACCGTGCAAGGACATGACTGCACGATACGAAGGCGTGGAAGCGTAAAAGGCGATCTGTTGGCGCGCAAATTCAATTTCCTTTGACGAGGTCGCGATGAAG
>DATKNJ010000060.1:0-3451 GCA_035541395.1 Anaerolineales bacterium | reverse complement strand
CCTGGCACTCGGCGTAAAGACCGTCCAGTTCTGCACGATGCCAACGAAATACGGATATGGCATCATCAATGAGCTTGAGTCTGGCACGGCCTTCCTGATGCAGCAACGTGGGATCAAATCCATGCGCGAGCTGATCGGTATCGCCCAACCGCATCCAATCACCGACTTCATGGCGCTCACGCCGATTAAGAAGCTTTCGACTTTCAACTATGATCTCTGCGTCTCGTGCGGTGATTGCGCGCGCTGTCCTTATCTTGCGATTACACTCGACGAGAAGCGGCTGCCGCATTCCGATCCGGCGCTCTGCATTGGCTGTTCATTGTGCGCACAGAAATGCTTAACTGGAGCAATCACAATGCGCGAGCGGACTCCGCAAGAACTTGCCGTACTGCATGAGAATTGATAACTGAAAGAAAAAAGAAAGGATCAACCCCATGACAACACGCTTTGAAAATGGAACTGTTGCAACACTTGGAAAAGAAAATAAGGTTTTATTGAATGGTTCGGTGGTGACAGACGGCGAGAAAGTGGTGGCAGTTGGCGATTCCGCTGAGATGAAGAAACGCTATTCAAAGGCTGACGCGGTGGATTGCCACGGCAAAGTAATCATGCCCGGCTTTATTTGCACACACCACCATTTCTATTCCACGATGGCGCGCGGCATGACCCCTCCCGGAGAACCCGCATCGAACTTTGTCGAAATCCTTGAGCGGCTCTGGTGGAAGCTGGACATGGCGCTTTTGGATGAGGACATCACGCTCTCGGCACAAATCCCGCTGATCGAGTGCATCCGCAACGGGACGACTACGGTCATTGATCATCACGCCTCTCCCTCGATGCGCGACGGCTCTCTCGATCTGATCGAGGCCGCCGTGCGACAGGCGGGTATCCGGGCTTCATTATGCTATGAAGTGTCAGATCGAAATGTCCCAGGCGGTGGCATCAAAGAGAACGAACGCTTCATCAAGAAGACCGGAAAGGGCGATGGCCAGATCGCGGCGATGATGGGACTTCACGCTTCGTTTACGTTATCCGATAATACGCTCGAGAAATGTGTTGGCATTGCCAAGGATGCAGGCGTTGGTTGTCATGTCCACGTTGCCGAGGATCTTTCTGATCGCGAAGACTCGCTGAAGAAATATGGCATGCCCACTGTCAAGCGTTTGGATAAGATGGGCGCCTCCGGCGAGAAATCGCTGTTCATCCATTGCGTCCACATTGACGATTCTGAAATGGACATTATCGCTGCTACCAAAACGGCGGTTGTGCATAATCCCGAATCGAACATGAATAACGCGGTCGGCGTGACGCGCGTTCTGGATATGTTGAAGAAAAGCATCCTGGTCGGCCTCGGCACCGACGGCATGGGTTCAGACATGTTGGTCCAAATGCGCGTCGCATATTTGCTGCACCGACTTGCCAATCACGATCCGCGCGTGGCCTTCATGGAGGCGCCGCAAATGTTATTGCAGAACAACGCTGAAATCTGTGAAAGACAATTCGGTCTAAAGTTAGGCGAGATCTCGGAAGGTCGTCCGGCCGACCTCGCCATCATCGATTACGAGCCGCCCACGCCACTGAGCGAAGCCAACTTCCTCGGGCATCTCATCTTTGGCTTGGTGGATGCAACGGTCGACACCACTGTCTGCAAAGGCAAGATACTGATGCAGAACAAAAAGATTCTCGCTCTCGATGAAGAGCAAATTGCAGCGCGTTCGCGCGAACTGGCTCCGAAAGTCTGGAAACGGTTGTAAGCCTACTTTATCAAACAAAAAACTGTCCTCATCACGAGGACAGTTTTTATTTTCCAAAATTCAAACGGACTATTGCCGTATCTCGGCGCGCTTTGCTTTACTCTGTTCGAGGATTTCGCTCACGCGCGGATGCTGGCATAAAAAACTATAACCAAAAGCCAGAGCATATGGACAGGAATTTGGTCCAGACATTTGACATTCTGCGAAACCACTCAGGCCCACATCAGAAGCACAACAATTCTTAATGTCGTTCAAACCCTCGGATTTTGAGCTTGGTTTTTGAGTTTTCATAATAAATTCCTTTACAAGTCTTGTCACTAGAACCAGTATAAAATATTTCCAATTCTCGTCCTATTGACTATGTTCCTAAATAATCCAGACAATGCTCATCCTTAAAATAATCTCTCGAGTATAATGTGCGCTCATTCAAAGTTCATATTTTTATCTACAAGCCAACAGAGGAGTGCAAATTGTGGAAAGAGTAGCCCTATATCTACAGGATTCCCACGATCTGCGAGATGGATTGGATTATGCCAGGTACGCGGAAGACCACGGATTTGAAGCGGTCTGGCAGGCGGAGTCGAGATTGGTGCGCGACGCGATCGTCCCGATGGCTGCCTACGCGGCGGTCACGAACCGGATCAAAGTCGGCTCGGGCGTGATCAACAACTGGACGCGCAACATCGGGCTTTTGGCCGCTACTTTCCTGACCCTCGACGATTTGGCTCCGAATCGAATCATCTGCGGCATCGGCGCGTGGTGGGACCCACTGGCCAGCAATGTTGGAATCAAACGCCAAAAAGCGACTCTGGCGATGCGCGAAACGGTGGAGGTCATGCGTCGCTTGCTCAATATGGAACGCGTCACATTTCACGGAGAGTTTCACCATGTGGAAGGCATCGAGCTGGATGTCGTTCACGGACGGCGCGAGCCGCGTCACATCCCGATCATGATCGGTGCGACCGGCGATCAAATGATGGAACTGACCGGAGAAATTGCGGATGGCGTGGTGATGAATTATTGCGTCCCACCGGAATACAACGATAAAGCATTGGAATTATTGGAAAAGGGATTGAAGAAATCCGGGCGCAAATTAGAAGAGTTTGATCGCCCACAATTAATCGTCTGCTCGGTGGATCCGGATCACGATAAAGCCATCGAATATACTAAAGAACTTCTTTGCCAATACTTGGCACAACAACCGCATATTGCAAAAGCATCGGGAGTATCGCAGGAAGTAATCCAGGAAATTCAATCCATTCTTGGCTGGCCCGCGACCAAAGAACAAATCAACAAAGCCAAGCATCTTGTTCCAGATGAGTTAGTGCATCGCATTACTGCATCTGGCACGCCGGAGGAAGCGCGCACCAAAGTTGAAGAATACAAGAAACGCGGCTGCACTTGCCCAATTCTGTATCCGGTTGGCGGAAACTTTAAATTATTGATTGATACCTTTGCACAAAACCAAGAATAGCAAGAAGTTTTCTTTGTGTCATTCTGAGCCATGCAACGGCGAATAATCTCGGTCTCAGCGTTTAGACTCTTCGCTTCGTTCACGTGTCAGGCAGAGTGACACAATAAGTGTCTCTATTCTTTACAGAAATCAATTCAAGAACAAGATGAATCAAGTTACTTCGCCTTGTTTTTTTATCCTTCATCGCCGAAGCAGGAATGTAAAAGCGCGTAAAGCTGACGCT
>DATKNJ010000059.1:0-4131 GCA_035541395.1 Anaerolineales bacterium | reverse complement strand
CCTTTTCGCTTTGAAATCTTTACCACTTCTGATAATAAGCGCATTGGCATGTTCATCGGAACAAGCCATTTGTAGTCTCTCAAGATACGAATAATTTCTTCTCTTTCGTGTTGTTACTTCTCACGGGCTTTGTTTGCTAGTTTTTCAAGTGTCCCCGGCTTTTCCTTAGACATCCATAATAAGCTTGCTATATATTTTCTAAGCGAATTTTCTTGTTTTATATATTTTTCGATAAAGTCAGGATCATTTTCTAGATCATACGCAATTCTGTCTATTAAAGGCGACAAACTAATATTTGAGTCAGAAGACATATGTATCTACCCTTCTCAAAATCACGGTACGAAAAATTTATATCTCATGCTTTATTCGTTGTCGCACAATCTCGAACATCAGCACCGATCCGGCCACTCCTGCATTCAGCGACTCAACTTTTCCCGACATCGGAATGGAAATTTTCTTCTTCGTCAATTGGCGCGCTTCTTCGCTGGCGCCCTCGGCTTCGTTTCCCACGATCAAAGCTAGCGGCGCACGTAAGTTTACATCCCAGCAGGATTGCCCATCCATGTCCGCTAGATAAACTTTCAGTGATTTGGTAGCTAGTTTAATTTCTTCCCAACTCATCTCACGAATCGGCATGCGAAAATGCGCGCCCATTCCGGCGCGGACAACTTTCGGTGCGAAGGCATCTGCGGTATCGGGTGGCAACAAAATCGCTTGCACGCCCGCCGCAGCCGCCGACCGAATCAGCGTGCCAAGATTGCCCGGGTCGCGGATCTGGTCGGGAATCAAAATAAAGTTTGCGGATTCCGGGAGCAAGATTTGCCCATCGTTGAGAACGGCCAAGATTCCTTGAGTCGTTTCTGTTTCGCTGACCGATTGCATCAAGTCGGCGGAAACTTCTTCCACATCCGTGCCTTTCGCTTTCAAAGTTTGAATCAAGGTTAACCCGCGCGGGCTGACCCCATCTGCATATAAAACGAATTGAATCGGCCAATCCGCATTCGCGGCTTCTTCAACAAGTCGCACGCCCTCGGCCACAAACGCGTTGGCTTCGCGCCGTTCTTTTGAGCGGCCGAGCAAAGCGCGCGCCAATTTCAATTTTGGGTTTTGGTTGGATGTAATCATTTTTTCGTTTCGTTCCAAACATCAAGAAATGCATCAATCGTGGATTGATCGAACAACACCATACGAATAAGTTGGATTTTTGATTCTGGTTGTTCGTCAAAATAGTGTGCGATGGATTTGAAGATCACCTCTGCGGCGCGGCCTTTTGGAAAACCAAAGATTCCGGTTGAGATGGCAGGCAACGCGATGGACGTTAGTCCCAACTCGTCCGCTACTTTTAATGACCCGCGAACTGCTGCCGCTAATTTGGCATCTTCATCGCCGTCGCCCCACACCGGCCCTACAGCGTGGATCACATATTTCGCAGGCAGGAGTCCGCCCGAAGTCCACGCGGGATGCGCATGAGATACGCGTCCGTGTGCGCGAATCCATTCGTCGCTTTCCTGTTGAATCGCTTCGCCGCCTTTTCGCACAATAGCCCAAGCCACGCCGCCGCCGTGTTGTAAATGTTCATTGGCCGCGTTGACAATGGCATCTACTTTTTCTATTGTGAGATCGCCTTGCACGATTTGCAGAATTTGACTGTTTGGCAAAGCGCGTTCGACGAGAACCTTGTTCATAAATTAATTGTATCCGATTAAATAAAGTAGGGGCGAGCCAACGGCTCGCCCCGACTTGGGAATGCGTTTTTATTTATTTTGCTTGCGCAACGATCTTGGCAAACCCATTCGGATCGCGCACGGCGATATCAGCCAGCATCTTGCGATTGAGGGTGATGTTCGCCTTCTTGAGCGCGGCCATGAGACGACTATAGGTGGTGCCGTTCAAGCGGGCCGCGGCGTTGATGCGGGCGATCCACAACTTGCGAAGATCACGCTTGCGGACACGGCGGTCGCGCGTGGCGTACCACAGGCTCTTGAGCATGGCCTCGTTGGCGCGCTTGAACAGGAAATGCTTCGCGCCGCGTTGGCCTTTGGTGATCTTCAAAACTTTCTTATGACGAAGGTGGCCTTGCGGGCCTCCTCTAACACGTGCCATTCTCTACCTCCTGCGAACCTCAGGGCGTCGGCGGGTTACGCCAGTTGTATACACCCAGAAGCCGCAAATCAAAAAACGAAAACGACGGGCGAGTGTTGGTCGCCTTACTTTTCCATGTTGGGCGCCAGACGCTTCACACGTTTGACGATACTGCGGCCATTGACCGGGATCATCTCACTGAGTTGCACCTTGGTGCGCTTGGACGTGCGGCGGCGCAGATGGCTTTTGCCACCTTTGGTCCGCACAAGTTTGCCGGAGCCGGTCAAGCGAAATCGCTTGGATGTCGCTTTATGGGTCTTCAGCTTGGTTTTGCCAGCTTTTGCTTTGCGGGGCACAGCTGCTTTCTCCTTTCAGACAAGATAAACCGCGGGCTTGGTCGTTCTCCCGCGGACGTTCACATCGTTGGGACTTTCTGCGTTCAGACTTGCGCTTCTTCCTTGACCTCAGCCTGATCGCCTTTTTCTTTCTTTTTCGCGCCGCCCCGGGCGGGAGCCAGCACCACCAACATTGTGCGGCCTTCCATCATCGGCGCCTGCTCGATCGTGCTTACATCAGATAGCGCCAGCGCAATCTCTTTCAGGTCTTCCAGCGCGATCTCGGGATAATCCATTTCGCGGCCGCGGAATTTCACCGTTACGCGGACTTTGTGTCCCTGGTTCAACCAGCGACGGGCATCATCCACTTTGAAACCGCGGTGCGCTTCGTTGGTTTTGGGGCGCAGGCGGATTTCCTTGACTTCGATCTTGGTTTGTGATTTCTTGGCTTCGCGATCTTTTTTGGCTCGCTCGTAGATGAACTTTCCAAAGTCCATCACGCGGCAAACGGGCGGCGTGGCATTCGGCGAAACTTCCACAAGGTCCAGTTCGGCGTCTCGGGCTATCTGCAAGGCTTGTTTGATCGACACTACACCGACGTTCCCGCCGTCTGGCCCGATTAACCGGACCTCAGGGACTCGAATGCCTTCATTGACTCGAAACTCATTAGCGCTGATAGATTAATCTCCTCTTTCAAAAACGGACGACCAGCCAACGGCTGGTTTTTAGCGGGCTGATGATACCATGAAGGTGTGAGAATCGTCAATAAAATGTTGCGGATTCATCATATTTGCCAATCTTATGGTTGAGCCGAATCGATCATCGGTAGGAAGACAGTTTGATATAGTGCATCGTGTTCGTCACTGCTGCAAAACAAAGTGACCACGAGTGACCGTCCGTGATAATCGGCCATGGCGATATCCACTGGTCGTCCATCTGAGGTGGAGGTGTAAAGTGTCCAAGTGAGGCCATTTGCTTGGCGCTGACCAGTTGCGGCCGGGGCCGAGTCGAGCCCGTGGTAATCATATAGTTTTGAGGAAAACCAGTTTTCCAATTCTGTCGAGTTGGCGTATGTTTGAAAGATGGCCGCTTGCGTAATATCAATAGGTGAGTCGGCCCGCAGGTAAACGCCATCTTGAAAAGACAACCATCCTTTTGGAACTTTATCCAGAACTCCCGCGACTTGTGCCGTTTCCAATGGCAGCACTGGCGTGCCTGTATAGGGAACCAGGAAATGTGGATCTTTGATTTTGCTCAGGCAGGAATGATCCGGTTCCACAGCGGGGTTTTGAAGGAACGAAAGGATGATATCCATGCCGCACCCGGATGAGTCTTCGAACGTTGGCGCATGCCCCTGATTGGGAAATTCAAAATAATAACTGTGGCTAAGATGACTGGCCACTTGTTGAGACAGACTCGGTGGTGTGGCTGAGTCGTATTTTCCAGCAACGACCAACGTGGGGATGTCGCTCATCGCCGGATCGTTTTCGCCTGCCGAGGGACCGACAGATCCCCAGGATTCACATTCGTTGAATAAATCGTTGGCGTTGCCATAAAAGGGCAGCCAGACGTAATCTTTGACGTCCGGTCCGTTGGTTATCGCGGCCTGCAGTTCTTCTGGCGTGGTGGCGAGAATCTGTTCGTGGCACATCATGGAAATGTACAAGCCGGGACTAATACCATCGAATACAAATGGCAGGGAAGACTGCGCAGT
>DATKNJ010000058.1:0-8531 GCA_035541395.1 Anaerolineales bacterium | reverse complement strand
TTTTTACAGAGGATGGGATAGTTATAATGATTCCCGTCATCTATTATGGCGTAACCTCAAGGTTGAAATACGGAGGACAACTCTTCAACGGTTTTTCACTATTCGGTAATTCAAAAAACGTGAATTTCAAAACCAGATTCACAAAGTGAGACGAATTTTACAAAGCGATAAATACGTTAATCGAATGGCTCAAAAAAGACGGGCATGTTGAAGAGTCACGAAAGTTACACTCTCTCATGCATACAGCATGGACAACAGGCTCAGAATCACTGGGTGAACTACAACTTGCACTGAAAGACATGAAAGGTAATTACTCCCCAGAATTAAGAAAAGAAATTGATGAATGCTTTGAGTTTACTCTTCATCATCGAAAAATATTAGGGCTGAACGGTGGAAGATAGTTAGCAAGTATTTTGGTAAAACCATGCAGGAGATTGGCAAAGGCTGAATTGTGTATAAAAATCTGACTGATGACATTGGTATCTTTTTTGGGGCGGCAAGTCTGGCATAATAAAAACGTCCAACACAGCGTGCACTTGACATTGGGGAGTCCTCCTGTTTTTCAGGCGTTTTCCTACGTCTCGGCATCTTTCTGGTTGGACCCTAGGCGTAAAAGCTAAATCGTCGCAAGTTCTTGTAAACAAAATAGTTGAGGGTTTGAATATGCCAAGAAGGCGAAATCGCACAATTAATCAAATAGATAAAAATAAAATCATCGGGATGAGAAAGCAGATGGCCAAAAAAACAAAGCGGGGAATTGCATTATTTGTATCATTACTAATGACCCCCTGCCTTATCTTGATATTCAACATTGGTGAATCCTTTTACCCATCTTGGTTAATTACTCATCGGACACAAATCATTGGCGCCCTGCTTTTAGCCATAATAGTAGTCATTGTCTCTTCGCCACTAATTATCGAAGTAAACAGTAATCCTCGTCCTCTTTCGGGACCGGGCAAAAACCCTAAGTTGGATCTTTGGAAATAAGTACAAATCATTAAAAGAGCAGCATTACATCAATAAAGCCAAGTATCTTGATTGATTCAAAAAGACTCGTCCTCGGATAAACTATAGTGAAAAATGTTTACCATTCCAGTCCAAAGGTTTCTGGTAAAACATTGCCACTTTGAAAAAAAGGATATACTCTTCTCCAACGCTTGAAACAATAATTTAATAAGGAAAATTACAATGGCACAATTTCACTCATTGAGCAAACGCGAATGGGAAGTAGTGGAACTTCTTTTACAAGGCAAAAGCAACAAATTGATCGCCTCACTGCTTGGCATATCCCAACGAACGGTTGAATTCCACTTGAAAAATATTTACGCAAAATTTCAAGTGAGCTCCAGAATAGAACTGATTTTGAAACTGGGGAACGCCACAGGTAAAGTTGAAATCCAGAACCTACGGGATTCCACAGTTGATCGTCCGCGGAAAAGCCCTGAAAATAGAGACATGCCCAATTCGTTCTCGAATTGGGGCACATCATTTAGAGATACTATCTCTATCCTTGGCAAGGAGCTGGAAATGAAAAATCTTTTTAACACGCGGCATGTCCCTGTAGGAGTGATTACAGCGCTTATCACAGGTTTCTTGTGGCTCGCCCTCTTAATGCGATTTGGACACGCGTCGCCGGATGCTGTGAAACCGTGGAGCCTGCCGCTCATTATCGCTTTGACGATGATCGGTGTATCAGTTGGCCTCATTGGAAAACGCAGTGGCAACACAGCGGGAAAAGTGTTTCTCAGCACATTGTTTGGCACAGGCTTGGACTCAGTGGTGATGCTTCCATTGACTGTGATCCTCGTTTACCCTCTCGGAAAATTGATCGAATGGATCGGCTTGGTCAATCGCTCGGCGATCCCTGATGACGTGGCCTCCGCGCTGTTATATATTGCCATGCTCGTCTTCTGGCTCATTGTAGGAAGCGCGGTTGGAACAACGTTGCTGCGCGTCAGCTTCAAAAAGCCATTGCAAGTGAATATCTAATCTTTTGCCAATAACGAACCACCAGAATCAAAAACGACCCCGCGGGGTCGTTTTGCTTTCACACTTGCGGCAAGTTTCGCCGCAGCACGTTCAACATACTAAAACTGCGCATGGCGCCTTCCACTACACATGTCATCGGGTTATCCACCAAATACGCGGGAATCCCCAGCGACTTCGTCAACAGCTTATCCACGCCGCGCAATAACGCGCCACCGCCGCACAACGCCACACCGCGGTCAATGATATCAGCCACCAACTCAGGCGGTGTTTTCTCAAGGACACGGCGGCCTGTTTCCACAATTTGTTTAAGCGGATCTTGCAAAGCTTCAACGATTTCACCCGTGGTCAATGTGACTGGACGTGGCAAGCCTGTAACTTGATCTTGTCCCTGCACTTCCATACTGTTTTCGGTATCTTGTGGAACCGCCGCACCAATCCGGATTTTGAGTTGCTCCGCCGTTACCTGGCCGATCACCACCCCATACTTTCTCCGCACATAGCTGATGATGGCTTCATCCAAATCGAGGCCGCCGGCGCGCAACGTCTCAGCCGAGACGATGCCATACATCGCCATAACCGCGGCTTCGGTGCAGCCTCCGCCGAGGCAAATGACCATGTTCCCGGATGGCGAACCAATTGGTAGGTCGATTCCGAGCGCCGCGGCGAGCGGCTGTTGAATCAAAAAGGCTTCGCGACTGCCCGCTTCCAAAATCGCTTCATAGACCGCGCGTCGCTCGACGCTGGTCACGCCATATGGTACAGAGATCATTACACGCGGGCGAAAGATTCGCATCGAGCCGCTGACGCGTTGCAACAAATACGAGAGCAGCGTTTCGGTGATTTCGTAATCGGCGATCACGCCGTTCTTGAGCGGACGCGACACTTCGATGCTATCGGGCACGCGCCCGACCATATCGCGCGCTTCTTCGCCGACCGCGACCATTTTCTGTTCGTCCACTTCAATGGCAACGATTGTCGGTTCCTGCAACGCGACTTGGGCACCGTCCGCTAAACGGGTAAACATGGTGCCTAAATCAATACCCAGGTCTTTGGAAAAAACAGCCACGATTCCTACAATCTATTGATGAGATATACGACTCTTGCGATAGCGCTGGACAACGTCCAAACGCAAGCTCGAGCGGCGCAACGCCGCTTCGATGGCAAGATATGAATCCGTATCCGCAGGCGGGCCTTTCGCAAGCATTTCTTCGGCACGTTTGCGTGCCGCTTCGGCGCGGATCACATCGATCTCTTCCACGTTTTCAGCAGCATCTGCTAGCACTGTGACGAGCGTTGGCTGCACTTCGGCCACACCGCCAGCCACCGCAAAAATCTCTTCCCGTTGATTCTGGCGAATCTTGATCACGCCGTATTTTAACGTAGTGAGAACCGGAGCGTGATGCGGAAGTACGCCCATCTCTCCGCCCTCGCCGGGCAGAATGACGATATCTACATCGCCTGAGAATACAGTTCGGTCCTGGGAAACGATTTCACAATGAATCGGCATAGCAGCAAAAACCTGAAACGCTTAAGCGCCTCCAGCCAGCTTTTCGGCGCGCTCGCGCACGTCCTCAATTGTACCCGCAAGCATGAAAGCTTGTTCAGGCAAATCGTCGCATTTGCCATCCAAAATTTCGCGGAAACCGCGTACCGTATCTTTGAGCTGAACATAGCGACCGGGAATGCCGGTATAACGTTCGGCCACGAAGAACGGCTGCGAGAAGAAACGTTCGATCTTGCGGGCGCGCGCCACGATCAATTTATCGTCTTCGCTCAACTCGTCGATGCCGAGGATGGCGATGATATCCTGCAAATCTTTATAACGCTGTAACATGCGCTGGACTTCGCGCGCCGTCCGATAGTGTTCCTCACCCACGATATTGGGATCCAAAATTCGGGAGGTCGAAGCGAGCGGATCCACAGCCGGATAAATGCCTTTTTCCACGATGGAACGTTCGAGGGCGATGGTTGCGTCGAGGTGTGTAAACGTCGCAACCGGCGCGGGATCGGAATAGTCATCTGCAGGAACATAAACCGCCTGCATGGAAGTGATCGAGCCGGTGCGCGTGGAAGTAATGCGCTCTTGCAATTCGCCCATTTCCGTCGCGAGCGTCGGTTGATAACCGACTGCCGAAGGCATACGCCCAAGCAACGCCGATACTTCAGAACCAGACATCGAGAAGCGGAAGATGTTATCGACAAAAAGTAAAACGTCTCTGCCCTGATCGCGGAAATATTCAGCCATCGAAAGCGCCGAAAGTGCCACACGCAAACGCACACCGGGTGGTTCGTTCATCTGGCCGTAGACCATGACGGTATCTTTCATCACGCCGGATTCGAGCATTTCGCGATAGAGTTGCGTGCCTTCGCGCGTGCGTTCGCCCACACCCGCAAATACGGAGTTGCCTTCATGTTCAGTCGCGACCGAACGAATGAGTTCCATAATGATAACGGTCTTGCCAGTGCCCGCGCCGCCGAAGATTCCGGTCTTGCCGCCTTTGGTGAAGGGCGCGATCAAGTCAATGACTTTGATACCGGTTTCAAAAATTTCCACGCGCGTGGATTGTTCAGAGAATGGCGGCGCAGCGCGATGAATGGGATAACGCAACGCGGCATCGACATCGCCTTTGCGATCCACGGGACGACCTAACACATTGAAGATGCGGCCGAGAGTCGCGGGGCCTACCGGGACGAGAATCGGCGCGCCAGTAGCAGAAGCTGGAACACCGCGCTGCAAACCGTCAGTGGAATCCATCGCCACCGTGCGGACCCAGTTGTTGCCCAAATCTTTTTGAACTTCGAGGATCAAGGGTTCCTGATTCGAACGTTGGACCTCAATAGCTTCGTACAACCCGGGAATATTTCCCGCGGGAAATTCCACGTCCACCACCCCGCCTAAAATTTGGGTCACACGACCGGTTGCTTTATCCATACTCATATATCTCCAATCAAGCGTTGGTCTGCGCTTCCGCGCCGCCCACAATATCTAAAATATCGCTGGTGATCGCCTGCTGGCGCACCTTGTTATATTCAAGTTGATAGCTCGCGGCCAATTCCTTCGCGTTATCAGTCGCGGCGTGCATGGCTACCATACGCGCGGCATGTTCACTGGCTTGTGATTCAAGAATGGCCTGATAGACTTGAAGCGCGGTGAAACGCGGAATGATTTGATCGAGAATCTCACGTTGATCAGGTTCATATTCGTACGCGGCAATCGAACCCGGATGATGCTCAAAATCCATGACGCGACTCTTCTCATCCAATTCAAGCGGCAGAAGTTTTCTCACTGTAGCCACTTGCCGCGCAGTGTTGATGAAATCCGTGTAGACCAGCCAGACTTCATCTACTTCGCCTTTCATGAATTCATTCACAGCCAAACGACCGATGGCAGATACATCTGCAAAGCTCGGCGCGGCGGGAATGTTGCTGAAATCGGCGATCACGTTCTTTCCGCGGCGGATGAGCAGGTCACGACCTTTGCGGCCGACCGCGATGTATTTAACGGGAACAGGATTATGGTCGAAGCGTTGAGACGCAAAACGGATCACGTTCGAGTTGTACGCGCCGGCCAATCCGCGGTCGCCTGTGATGACCACGACTAGTGTGTTCTTGACTTGCTTACGTTCAGCCAAAAGCGGATGCAAAATATCGTGGCCCGGCTGGCTGACGATGTGCATCAACACTTGCCAGGCTTTGGTGGCGTACGCGCGCGTAGCCGTCACCGCATTGACCGATTTGCGGACTTTGCTGGCGCTGACAGTTTCCAGCGCGCGCGTCACTTGCGCGATGTTCTTGACGCTTTTGATTCGGAGTTTGGTTTCGCGAGCGGAAGCCATAATTTATTCAGCCATCATGATACGCGGCTTAAAGATTACGCCTGCCAACCAGCGCGGAAACCATCAAGCGCTTTGAGCAGGTTGTCTTTGGTTTCGTCGCTGATCGTGCGTTTCGCGGCGATGTCTTTTCCAAGTTCAGGATAAGACGACTCCATATAATGCAGCAAATCCACTTGCCATTGCGCCATCTTATCCACGGGAACGCCATCGGCAAAACCATTGGTGCCAGCGAAAATCACAATCACTTGCTCTGCAAGCGTCATCGGTGCGTATTGCGGCTGTTTGAGGATCTCCTGCATGCGCTGGCCGCGGCCGAGTTGTTGTTGCGTTGTTTTATCAAGGTCGGATGACATCAACGCGAAAGCCGCCAACTCACGATACGCAGCCATATCGAGTCTCAAGCGACCCGCAACCTGCTTCATGGCCTTCGTCTGCGCGTCACCACCGACGCGTGAGACCGAGATGCCCACATTCACCGCAGGACGAATGCCCGCGTTGAACAAGTTGCTCTCGAGATAAATTTGTCCATCAGTGATCGAGATCACGTTGGTCGGAATGTAAGCGGACACATCGCCGAGCAAAGTCTCAATGAGCGGCAACGCAGTTAAAGAACCGCCAGTGCCTTTGAGTTTGACAACTTTGTAGTCAGCGGCATTCGGCATCGCTTTGAGTTCTTCTTCTGCTTCATGTTTGGAAAGCGGTCCAATATAAGTCTTCCCATTGACGGCATCTTTCGCTTCAGCCAAATCGTCATCGAAATCTTTCTTCGCGATTACATAGCTGTTCGCCAAACGCGCGGCACGTTCCAATAAACGTGAGTGCAAATAGAATACATCACCGGGATATGCTTCACGTCCTGGCGGGCGGCGCAACAGCAAAGAGACCTGACGATAAGCCCAGGCATGTTTGGAAAGGTCATCATAAATCACGAGCGCGTCGCGCCCGGTTTCCATGAACTCTTCACCGATGGCGCACGCGGCGTACGGCGCAATATATTGCAGCGCAGCCGATTCATCCGCGGAAGCCATCACAATAATCGTATGTTCCATCGCACCGTTAAGTTCAAGGATGCCAACTGTACGCGCCACCGCAGCTTTTTTCTGTCCGATGGCAACGTAAATACAAATCAGATTTTGATCCTTCTGGTTGATGATCGTATCAATCGCGATGGCTGTCTTGCCGGTTTGACGGTCGCCGATGATGAGCTGGCGTTGGCCGCGTCCAATCGGAATCATCGAGTCGATCGATTTGATTCCGGTTTGAACCGGCGTATCCACATCCTGGCGAGCCACTACGCCCGGCGCGATGCGTTCGATCGGACGAAAGCCTGTCGTTGCGATTGGGCCTTTTCCATCGATGGGTTCGCCCAGCGCGTTGACCACGCGTCCGATCATGGCATCGCCCACGGGAACGGAAGCAATTCTCCCCGTCCCGCGCACGGTCATTCCCTCCGAGATTTCGCCGTAATCCCCCATGATGATGACGCCAACGCTTTCCTTCTCCAAGTTGAACGCAATCCCGATCACCCCATTGGCGAACTGCACCAACTCCTGCGATTTTACATTTGCCAACCCCTGAACACGAGCAATTCCATCACCAGCCTCAAGGACTGTACCAATATCGCTAACACTATACTCTGGGCGATAGTCCTCTATTTGTTTTTGAAAATCACTGGTGATCTGTTTGATCAGGTCCGTCATGTAGCCTCCGCGCCCAAAATTGAAATAGAGCCGTTGATTTGGCCGTAATGTGAACTTGTATTTTATGTAGAAAACCCGGATAAGGGCCTTATCCGGGCATATGTGTAATTGGTAACAAACGCGGCAATAATACCTGAAAGCATCTGACTTGTCCAGTTACAAATATCCTCGCGCTTAAGAGACATGTTACCCCGCGCTGAAACCGCCTAGTCCTTTCGATGTAGATGAACCAATCGGCAAAGTTGGTGCGATTCAATTCAAGAAGTTCGTTCATGCGCGCCATTCGCTGATTTGCGAAACCCGCGGTGACAAGTCCCCAACCTTAAGAAAACCATCTGAGCCTTCTCACCTCTTGAAATCTGACGGGTTTGTACTATACTACTGCGCGTTTTGAAATTAATAATTTCAGGAGCGCGATATGTCCGCATTACTTGAATCCGGAGGTGAGAAGCCTCCCAGTCGTCGTCGAAAACGTTATTGGCGCGTGGCCGTGCTGGCCAACATAAAGGAGGACAATCAGCCACTGCCACGCGGAGTCCCGCCTGACGCCTTCGCGGATTTCGATCACATCGAAACCATCGAACGCATCCGCGCTGCTATCGAGACCGATGGACATGATACCGTTTTTATTGAAGCGAATTCCAACCTTCCCTTTGCCCTCCAAAAGGAACAGCCCGATATTTGTTTCAACATCGCCGAAGGACTCGGCGGCGATGCGCGCGAAGCGCAAGTTCCTGCCCTACTCGAGATGCTGTGCATTCCTTACACCGGTTCACGCGTGCTGACCAACGGCATCTCGCTCGACAAGACTCTCACCAAACGCATCTGGCGCGACCGACGCCTGCCCGTTGCTCCCTTTCAGGAGTTCAGCATCGGAGACGAACCACTCCGCCCCGATCTGAAGTTCCCGCTCTTTGTCAAGCCGGCACGCGAAGGCACCGGAATGGGCGTAGATACAAAAGCGATTGTCAATAAAGAGAAGGAACTGCGCGAGCGCGTCACGTAC
>DATKNJ010000057.1:0-6716 GCA_035541395.1 Anaerolineales bacterium | reverse complement strand
GGTTTGAGGCCGTATTCCATGATTGCTCCGCGCCCTCATCCCTGCCCCTCTCCCGTTGGGAGAGGGGATTGACTCTCTTTCCCTTTCGGGGGAAAGGTTGGGAATGAGGGGGAAAGTTTATTTGTTCTTCGCCAGCACTTCGTCCGCCGCAACGACTGAGGCATTCAAAGTCGGGATCAATTCTGCATCGCCGGTCCAGATCGGAGCCATGCCGTCACCGATCGCGCTCGACCATTCATCATAACCTTTGAAGACTGGTTTCATATGTGCGAAGGCGAGAGAATCGAGGAAGACTTTCTGATCAATCTGAGTCTTCTGCTTGAGGAAGGCGTCGCTCTCCGCCACCGATTGAAGCACCGGGCAGGCAAAGCCCAGCTCCGCCAATCGCTTCTGCGCAGGCTCGCTCAATACGTACTTGAGGAACTCAAACGCTGCATCATGATTCTTGGAATCTTTTCCGATCACAAAGCCCGCGCTGTTGACACTGGTCGCTTTTCCGTTCGGACCGGTTGGCATAGGCGCGACATCCCATTTGAATTTAGCCTCCGCGTAACCGGGCACAGCCCAATGACCGATCGTCGTCATCGCCGCGACGCCTGCCAGGAACGGATCGCCGCCGTATTCACCAGCCGTGGTGGAAGTCGGCCAGGATTTATCGACAAACATCATGTCGTGGAACAACTGCCAGGCCTGGAGCGCTTTCGGTTCGCCAAGTAAAGTTTTGGTGTGATCGGCGCTGATCACATCGCCGCCATAAGCCCAGATCGCTTCACTCCAGATCAATTCCATATCCCACAAATCGGAATAGAAACCGAACTGCGTGACTTTGCCATCCGGCCCGACTTTGGTTAACTTCTTGGCCGCCTCGCGCAGGTCATCGTAAGTCCAATCTGCAGTTGGGTAGGCTACGCCCGCAGCATCGAACATATCTTTGTTGTAGAACAATGCAATCGTCTGGAAATCGCGCGGGAGTCCGTACATGCCATCCGGAGTCTTGTAAGCTTCCAAAGTTTGCGGATAAACGCCTTTCAACATGTCTGGATTTTTATCGAGATATGGCTGAAGGTTCAACAAGACGCCGCGGCTTTGATAGTCCAGATAAAGAGGCGCATCCATCGCGAACACATCCGGCGGCGTACCAGCGGAGAGCATGGTCTTCAGCTTCGTCCAATACGAGTCCCAATCCGATACATCCACTTTCACGGTGATGTTCGGATTCGCCTGATGGAAATCCGCGACGATCTGATTCCACACTTCCAACTCCGCAGGGTCGCCCCACATCATCATGCTGATGGTGACAGGGCCACTACTCGCAGCGGGAGCTTTCGCGCCACAGGCCGCCAACAGCAAACTCAGAATGATCCCAAGGACAGGCAAACGGTTTTTCATCTTCGCATCTCCTTTGTATAAGGCGATTTTCAAATCGACTTATAGATTTAATTGGACCACTGCCGTCAAATTGTTCGGGCGGTCAGGGTTAAGTCCCTTGGCCAACGAACGATAAAACGCCATCAACTGCAAAACAGGAAGATATAGAACTCCGCGCACGCTCTCTGGAATCTTCGACTCGAAAACAACATCCGCGTCCGACTCACCCAAGCTTGCCACCGTTCCCCCGAGTTTCTTCATCTCTTCGAGCACATTCGCTTCATAGATTCGATTCTGCTCTGATAACATTCCCACCACCACTGCGTGCTCATTGACCATACTCATCGGTCCATGACGAAATTCCATAGAATGAAAAGGCTCGCTGTGTGTGAGAGTCATCTCTTTCATTTTGAGATTTGCTTCGCAAGCCAACCCATAGCGAATCCCCGAACCGAGAAAATAGAATCGATCAAAATTCAAATTCTCGCCAATTTGCTTCGCGAAAGATTCATATTGATTCATCAGTCGCTCCCCCACTTCAGGTAACTTTTGCATCGCGATGAGCAGATCATTTCGTCCCGCCACCCTCGACGCAAACGCGGTCGCTGCCACAAACATCGACGCGAACGAACGCGTCTGCGCTACGGATTCTTCTTGTCCTTGATCGATCACTACAGAGAAATCGGCCAACTCTGAAAGTATCTCATCATAATTGCTGATAACAGTGACTTCTCCCAAGTCTTTCTCTTTAAATTTCTCGACTGCTTTGACCGTTTCACTCGTTGTCCCTGAACGGCTGATGGCGACCAACAGGTAAGGCGAAAAAGATTCTTTCTCCAGAATCACTTGTGGGTTGAGGAGTAGCTCACTGGCCGGAACGGCGCGGGCGGCGCAGCCAGTCAACTCCTGATACACAGCCGCGGCCGTCAGCGACAGATAATACGTGGAGCCGCATCCCGTGAAAATCACTTGTTGATATTTCCCGGCCGCTTCGGGTAAAGGTGCTTCATCCCAAGCATGAATAGCTTGTACCCATGCCGCAGTCTGTGATTTGATCTCGTTATATGTATGAAAATCGGTTGGCTTCATGAATCTTCTCGAATTATTGAATCTTCAAAACTTTGCGCGCATTGTCTCGATATACTTTTTGCAAAACGTCATCGGGCAAATACAATCCATACGCGTACCAGCGTCCCTGCCGCGGCATCTCGCCGGTGTTGTAATTGAAATATTCATCGTCGGTTTCTAACAAGCGATAGGCCAATCGATACGCGTCCAAATCTGGACTCATATCCGAACCAAACAAAATACGATCCTGGTATTGAATAAAAAATTTCCGCGCGGCATAAGGCTGTCTTCCCAACTCACCCAACCGCGCGGAAATGTCGATGTAATAGTTCGGGCACGCGTCCAACATCTTTTCCACCCATTTCAAATTCTCTCCGTAACAACCCACATGCGCACCGATGAACGTTGTGTTCGCATGTCGCTTCACCAAGTTGAACAACCCGTTCATGATATCCATAAAAGGCGGAAACGGCGGACTGGTAAACGCCCAATCAGGATGCGCGCCGATTTCCTCCCAGCGTTCATTCGTCTCATTGATTGGATCGAAGAACGCCACCGGATCAGCAACATGAATCATCACAGGCAATCCAAGTTCGCCAGCCATTTCCCAAATCGGATACAGGCGCGCGTCATCCACTTTGACCAATTGCCCTTGATGATCTTTGACGTGCAGACCAAACGGTTTCCAAATCTTCAACCCCTGCGCGCCCGCCTCTTTCTGGACCTTGAGTCTGTTCGCAGCCCATTCGGGGAATCCATCGCCCATGCTTTCCCACTTCAACCAATCCACGCCGCCGAAGATTTGGAATCGCTCCGGCGCACCTTCTTTGAAATGTTTCAAATGAGCATGCAGAATATCTTCGCCCCAACCGCCATCCAGATCGACATAATGAGTCACGCCTGCTTCATCAAGCAAATCCAATAGTTCACTCAACGGCTTCTTATCCCAACCGCCGCCAAATTCTTCACCCAAATGATTATGCGCGTCGATCACAGGAAACCTTGGCTTTTTTACCAACGTTGCTTTGGTTACCAATTGTGGTTTGGGCCGAAAATTTTCGAGAAGCATTCTGCTCCGTTAAGCAACAATGACGTTTATATTTTGTTTTTTCAGCGATTGAATAAATTTCTTTTCTGTCAGCGAATCGGTCACAAAGATATTCATCACTTCCAATGGCGCAAGCAAAACCGTGGAAACGCGATTCACTTTCGTATGATCAGCCACAATAATGACTTCGCGCCCAATCTTGAGAATAGCGCGGTCGGTTAAAGTTTCCTGTAAATAATCATTCGTCAAACCATGTTCAAGGCTAATGCCACGCGTCCCCATCACGACTTTGTCCACGCGCACTTCCGCCAATGCTTGCTCGGTGATATGCCCAATAAAAGAAAGTTCGCTATCTCGTAACATCCCGCCCAACGAAATAACGGTGATCTCTTTGATTCCAGCCAACGTATTCAACACAGGCAAAGAGTTGGTAATCACTGTGAGATTCTTTCGGTCGCGCAAATTTTTCGCCACCTCGAGCACGGTCGTGCCGGAGCCGAGGAAAACAGTCTCTTTGTCGGCGATCAACCCCGCGGTCGCGCGACCGATACGGACTTTCTCGTCCGTCTCCTCACTGGCTCGTTCAAGGATTGGCAACTCGGGCGGAGCCTTCTCTACCGCGATCGCGCCGCCGTGCACGCGCTGCAATTTTCCTTCGGAGGCCAGTGTTTCCAAATCACGCCGCGCGGTCGCTTCACTGACCGAAAACTGTTCCACAATTTCGGCCACGCTTAAGCTTCCCTGTTTCGTGAGCAGGGAAAGAATTTGTTTTTGCCGTTCAGGGGTGGGAGAAAAATCGCTCATAAACAATCAAAATCAATCATAAACAATCATAGCACTTTTTTTAGAATTTTCAAGAGGAAAAGTGAAATCAAACGAGTAGTAACTGATTTTTTCTTCCCGACGCAAAACCAATTTAAGTGCATTTGCATGCCCCTACCGAGGCGAGCTTGACTTTTTATCCCCAATGTTTTAGCATCCAATTCCGGAGGATTGCTCCGGTCATCTTCAGACAAATTCGCCGGGTATGCGTCCATAGGGCACGTACCCGGTACTTTGTTAATTTACTTATTCCAAAGGCAGGTCTATGAAACAAGCTGAATCAACTAAATACGTCCGGTATCACATTGAGACCAAGTCCGCGCCAGACATCGAGAAATGGCCCACGCGCTTCACGGTGAAGGTTGGCCGAGTGGAACTTGCCAAGTTCCTGATCTCGGAAATTCTGCAATACGGCCCGAAGAATCGCGAGGTTATCCTCAGCCGCCCGTGCATCTACGGAGTCTTTTCGGGGCCGGTCGGCGGATTTCTGCCGCGCCCCGAACATTGTGTGGGATGCTTGCGCTGCACTACGGAATTTCCTGAATACATCACTATCGCGCCAAATCCACAGCGACGAAAACTGGGCGACAGCTATTTCACATCCAACTTTGTGGACACACTGAGCTATGAAGTGGAAGCGGGTAGCATTCCCGTCAAAGGCGCGGGCTATCGCGGCAAATTCGGTGGCGAAGGTTGGGATGGCATGTGGACGGATATGTCCGAAATTGTCCGCCCCACGCGCGATGGTATTCACGGGCGCGAATTCATCTCGACGGTGGCAGACATCGGCTATCGGCCCAGCTTCCTCGTCTTCGATCACGCAGGCCAGTCCACCAGTCCGTGGCCGAACGTGATTTCCATCCCCCTCCCCATACTGTTCGATCTGGCTTCGCCTTCGATGTCGAACGAAAAACTTTGGAAGAGTGCCGCGCTTGCAGCGGAAGCCATCGGCTCGCTCGTGATCATTCCGTTGGATGGCGTGTTGAAATATCAATTGCAGAACGATCACGTCGTGCCATTAGTCAAAGTTGGGGATGAGGAAAAACTCGCTTCGCTTTGGACCCCGCGCCTGCTCGAGCTAGATGGATGGGACGCGGCCTTTTATGATTTCCTCCGCCAAAAATTCCCCGATAGTCTAATCAGCTTACGAATCCCATTTTCAAACTCTGATGAATTGATTGAGTATGTAAAAAAGGGCATCTATGTTTTCCATTTTGTCGCTGATTTTCATGGACGAAATACAGAAGGAAAGTTCGCCCTCGATTTGATTCGCGAAGCACATGCCGTCTTTGTAAAAGCCGGCCTTCGCGAGGAAGTGACTTTGTTGGGAAGCGGTGGCATGATCGCCGCGGAACATATCCCCAAAGCAATCTTGTGCGGCTTGGACGTAGTCGCGTTGGACACGCCGCTTGTTGTTGCGTTGCAAGGCAAATTCGATGGCGAGTGTGCAGATCGCGCAACCAGTCATTTTGTTCTTCCGAAAAGATTGCCAATTGAATGGGGCAAGCAACGCTTGATGAATCTAGTTGCCTCCTGGCGCGATCAATTGTTGGAGATCAGCGGCGCGATGGGAATCCGTGAGACGCGGCGTATGCGCGGAGAAATGGGCCGCGCCATGATGATGACCATTTTGGAAGCAGAAGCATTTGCAGAAATCGATGGCTATGAAAACCGATAAGACCCAGGAACAAATGATCGTTGAGAAACATACCAAGAGTCTGCGAGCCGGATTCCACAAACGCGCTGAAAGACTCTTCCCGCCTCCGCCAGCCATGGGCGATTCGCGTTGGACAGAGGAGTTGATCGTTTCTACATATTATCAAGCTGAGCATGGACATCCACCCGAGAATGGACTCGAATATCGCGTGGGACGTTCCGGCGGCGGCTTCGATGTGCTCGATTTTAAATTTCTTCCTGAGAACCAATGGACTCCGGCTGAGGTTGAGATCGACCTGTCGATTCCGTTGAACAAGCGAGGGGTCGGAAAAGAGATCGTGATTCCCATCCCGATTTATGGCGGTGGTATGTCCTATGGTTCGATCAGCGAACAGGTTATGCTGTCACGCGCGATGGCCGCCCAAAAATGGAGCACGTTTGTGTCCACCGGCGAAGGCGGATATCCAACCGCGCTCGTGGCTTATAAAGATCATATCATCACACAAGTGGCAACCGGCATGTTCGGCGTGCGCGAGGAAACGATCAAACATGCGCGCATTGTGGAATTCAAATACGCGCAAGGCGCAAAACCCGGCCTCGGCGGTCACTTGTTGGGAGACAAAGCCACATCCACAGTTGCGGAGTTGCGCGAGAGTGTGCCGTGGGTGAGTCTGTTCTCACCATTTCCGTTTCATTCGGTTTATTCAGTGGAAGATCATCGCAAGCATGTAGATTGGATCAAGACCACAAATCC
>DATKNJ010000056.1:0-11591 GCA_035541395.1 Anaerolineales bacterium | reverse complement strand
AATGATAATCATCAGCTGATTGTTATTTCGATATCTTTGAATGCCGGGGCTGGCGCGCGAGCCGGTAAGGAAATAGTCACCAGCACTGGGGCCGGCCGACGAAATACTTCCATCGATGACTTTGATTCGTTTATCGGCGTAATAAGCGGCGATATATCCCTCACGGCGGACATAGACTGTCGGATGTATCACTGCTATTCCGTTAAGCGCTTGCATTGCGTCTTTGTAACAGGTCTCCCAATAGTCGGTTTCAAAGTTGTATGCGGCTTGGCCGGTGCCACCGACGAATTGATTGTAATATGTGTATTGATAAGGATGAAGTTCTACGTCCGCGATCAAAGCCGGAGATAGCAGAGCGGCGATAATCGCAACACGGATCCAAATTGGTTTGAGCCAATCGAAAACAACTTCCACTGCCAATCCGCCCAATACAAATAACGGCGGAATGATAAACATAAAATGACGGAAGCCATCATACATTGGTGGATGCTTCCACAGCACGTATACCATTGGGATCACGAACCATAACAACGTGGCAGATAGCGTCTTCCAATCAATTTTCTTTTTTAGGCTGTACACAATTCCGGCTACTATGCCGAAGGCCACCAGTGGCCAGACAGGTTCTGTCAATGTGAAGAGCAGCAAGCTGGGTAAGTAACGAATCGGGAGGTTGTCGGCGCGATAAAGTTGGCCGTAGAAGAGTACGCGCAACTGGGTGGGATTATCGGACATGAAGTTCAATGTGCCGATAAAGTTATGGATTGGCGCTTCCCATAGATAAGGCCAAGTGATGAACATGATTAAGATTGCGATCAATCCGTAAGGGATGAACCACCAAGTCTTGGCAGGCTTTTTCAATAGCAGGAAATAAAAGATAACCAGTACCGCAGCCAATGGACCAAGAACGCGGATGCTGGTGGTGAGTCCGAGGATGATGGCAGGGAGGAGAATATATTTTAGAGGCTGAGCAGGCTTTTCGTCCGGAGGAGAAGCGGCGAGACGATCCGCCATCCGAAAGCCAAGCTCCAGTGAAATCAAAAAGAAAACCAGAAATGGCGGATCTTTTGGATTGATAAAAGCGTGTTCCCACATCACTGGCTGTGTGGAAAAGAATACGGTGGCGAAAAAAGCTGCCCACGGTTTCATCCAGCGGCGGCACAAAACATAGAAAAAGTACACGCCAACTTGGAACGCGAGAAAGTTGACTAAATGCCAGGCTGAGGCTTGATCCACGCCTAAAGCTTGGAGTAGATGCGCCGGTTCGCGCGCCAACAGTAAATAAGCCGGGCCGCGATTGGCGTGATCGGCCGGACTCGGACCATAGGCTTGAGTCAGATCGAAATGCCCGCTAAACCACTCCTGCGGCGAATAAGCATAGCCAACTGCATCCGCGTAGCCGTAGAAAAGCGGTTCGTCCAACGAGAAACCATAATCGCGGAAAATAAATAGTCCGACGATTACGTTAGCGATAATCAGTAAGATAACGGGCCAGTTTTTGATTTTTTGGAGGAAGGAGAAATTGGTCATGGGAATAGCCCGTCCATTATAATTGCTCTTTGAGTTTGCCATGAATTTCAATACACCGCTGTTTTTATTCCTGTTTTTGCCAGTTTTCCTGATTATCTATTTTTTTGCCCAGCCGCGTTGGCGTCCGCTGATCGGCGTGCTGGCCAGTGTTTTGTTTTATTCGTGGGGGCAGGTCGCGTACATTCCATTGATGATCGTTATTATCGCGTTCAATTATTGGATTGGACTGCGACTCGGCGCTGGAAAATCGAAAAGAATTTTTTACCTTGGCCTGATTGCCAACATCGGGTTGTTGGTGTTTTTCAAATTACTCACAACTTATGGAATGGCGATTTTCTTTGGGCTTGCGCCGCTCTTTCCTCAGCGACTGAGCGATTGGCTTAAGACTCTCGCGTTCCCGCTTGGGCTTTCTTACATTAGCTTCCAAGTCATTTCTTATGTGATCGATGTGCAACGAGGCGCGGTCCAGCCTGAAAAGAAATTCATTCCGTTTGCATTTTATGTTCTCCTTTTTCCAAAATTATTGGTCGGCCCAATTGTTCGTTATCGAACCCTTGCCAACGAACTTTCCGAGCCGCAGATTTCACCCTCTCAAATCGCGAGCGGGATTCGCCGCTTCATTCTTGGCTTTGCCAAGAAACTTCTTATCGCGGATGTTCTCTCAAAAGTGGTCAACGCGGTCTTTGGTTTGCCCATTTCTCATGCAACGCCCGCCATGGCTTGGTTGGCGTTGGTCTCTTACGCGCTGCAAATCTATTTTGATTTTTCCGGTTATACGGATATGGCCATTGGCTTGGCTTCGATGATGGGATTAACCTTCAGTGAAAACTTTAATTTCCCATACATTTCGCAATCGGTCAGCGAATTCTGGCGGCGTTGGCATATCTCGCTTTCCAGTTGGTTCCGCGATTATGTATTTTTCCCGCTTGAGCGCAGACGGATTAAGTTCATCGGCCAGCCATTGAATATACTGATCGTATTTTTGTTGACAGGCCTATGGCACAGCGTAACGCTTGCATTCCTCGTTTGGGGATTGATGCATGGTGTGTTTATCGCGTTGGAGAGTTTATTCATGGGGCGCTGGCTGCAAAAAGTGTTTCGGCCTTTGCGACATATTTACGCGTTGGCTGCCATTTTGCTCACATGGGTTTTCTTCCGCGCGCCAGACTTCACATATGCTTTGGGTTTCCTTCGCCGCCTCGCGGGGGATGCCAGCGGTTTTGTACAACTCTCGTTCACGCAAACGGCTCCGCTTCCGTTTTTGGAACCGTCCTTTTGGCTTGCCTTTGGTTTCGGAATTTTCTTTTCTTTGCCGGTCTTTCCAATCTTCAAGAAAATGTTTGAGCGCATTACAGCAAAATCTCCCGCGCTTACTTTGCCTCTTATGGCTGTCGGCGATTTATTCCTATTGGCGCTCTTTGTGCTTTCAGTTGGCATGATGACGGCCAGCAAATTTCTGCCCGGTATTTATGGAAGTTTCTAAATGAAAAGTCGTATCTACACCTTGATTTTTATCGCGGTCTTTATTGGATTATTACTCGTTCCATTGCGGACTCTGGCTTTAGACCCGAACACGATTGGGGATACGTTTTATATGCATGACCGCCTCATTGCCTGGACCCAAAACCTGCGCGTCCTCATCGGCGACCGTGTCTTCCCGAAGGTGATCGTCGGTAGCCATGGCTGGTTGGTATACACTGCCGAAAACGATATCGAGGATTATCAAAAGGCCGATCCGTTTACTGAGCAGCAGATGGCTCATATTCAGCAAAGCCTGGACGCGCTTTCTGCGAATTATGCCAAGCGTGGGATTACGCTGTTAGTGGTTGTCCCTCCAAATAAGAATACGATTTATCCCGAAAATGTTCCTGCACAAGTTCCCATCATTGGAAAGGTTTCGAAGTTCGATCAGCTAATCAATTATCTTCATCAGCATGGGAAGACTCAAATCCTCGATTTGCGCCCCGCCTTGTTAGCTGCGAAGAATCAAGAACAGATTTATTATTCTACTGATACACATTGGAACGATTACGGCGCATTTATCGCTTATCAGCAGGTAATGGCAGTGTTGCAGAAGACTTATCCGAATCTGGTGGCACGCCCGCAGTCTGATTTCAAGGTTGTGAAGCGTGAACCGGATTATATGGATTTATCCGTGAACATCGGCACCACATTGTTGCCCGAGTCGAAAGTTCAATTTGTGCCGGAATTCGATACGCACACCACATATAAAAATGTGACCATCGGCGGTCGCAAAATCATGTTTTCCTATAACCCGGATTCCAGTTTGCCTAAAGTAATCATCTATCACGACTCGTTTTTCTTTCGAGTCATTCCATTGTTGGGCGAACATTTCAGCAACGGACTCTATATCCAGAATTATTTAGGTGGCGGGTTGTGGAGTCTCTCATGGGTGGATGAACAGAAACCCAATGTTGTGATCATCGAATTTGCAGAACGTTATCTACAGGATTTGCCTTTATTGATTGCCCCTGAAAAATAACGAGCGAGGAATTTCCTCGCTCGTTTTATTTGTTTTGCAAACGTCGTCGTTGTCGTTCTTTGGCTTGTTCCATTCGCAGTTTCTCTTCATCCGTTTCAGCGATGATAGGCGGAACAGCAGTCGGTTTGCCTTCATTATCTAAGGCCACGTAAACGAGATATGCTGTGTTGGTGTAAGTTCGATCGCCGGTGATGGGATTCTCGGCGCTTACATGCACCTCAACCTCCATGGAGGTCTTTCCCGTATAAGTGATTTCAGCAGTGAGGAGAACCAAATCACCGATGCGGATTGGCTGGCGAAAGACCATTGAGTCGATTGCCACTGTCACCACTCGTCTCTGTGAGTGGCGCATACAAGCTAGCGCGCCGGCTTCATCTACCAATTTCATAATCCAACCGCCGTGCACATTGCCCAGCAGGTTGGCATGCTCCAGGTGCATGAGTTGTGAAATTTGAACGCGGGAAGCTCGAATTGGTTTCGGTTCTAAAGGTGTTGTCATTAATCCAAGTCTTGTCTGAATTCACCAGAATCGAGCGTGTGTAAACGCTCGGGTTCGTCAAGAAGAACATCGATCAGGCTGTGGGTTAGCTCGCTCATCATCGGCGCCAGGGGGACCGTCGCGGGCGGAATCAAATGTTTGGGTTCGGGAGGCGGTTGGAGGCGGGGTTTGAGCGTGCTGGTCGCCCGTTTGCGGAGAACGCGCGGGTCATTGGATAAGTATCCAACATAATAACCGAGCACGGAATAAATCTCGCGTTTGGGGGTGACCCATCCAATCCAATCGCCGGTGCGATTGAAAAGGTAAGGATAAACCAGGAAAGCGTCCACGTCTCCTTTCGAGTCATAGACCGGAATAACAGTGGTGTACGCGTGAGCTTCCATGGTTGATGTCCGCAAGTGGTTTAGTTTATCTCATTATACGTCTGATTGCGGCTTATGCAGAAGTTCAGAGCATAACAATTCCGAAAGTTATTGCCAGCGTTATGCCATGCCCAGCTTCTGTTTGAAATACGGTATGGTTTTGCGGATTCCCTCTTCCAAACTGACAGTTGGCTCCCAGTGCAAAATTTCGTGTGCGCGTGTGATGTCCGGCTGACGGCGTTGGGGATCGCGCTCACTGCGCGCATTAGGCACAAAAGTGATTCCACCTTTATTCTGCGTGATACGATTAATTGCTTCTGCGAATTGCAAAATGGTCATTTCATTCGGATTGCCAATATTGACTGGCATGTGTTCGTCTGAATACAACAAACGCACAATGCCTTCGATCAAATCGTCCACATAACAGAATGAGCGCGTCTGTCCGCCGTCGCCATAGACGGTAAGCGGCTGTCCAAGCAGAGCTTGCTTGAGTAAGTTTGGCAAAGCGCGGCCATCTTCCAAGTCCATGCGCGGGCCGTAGGTGTTGAAGATGCGCACAATGCGCGTGTTCAAATTATGGAAGCGGTGATAAGCCATCGTCAATGATTCGGCGAAGCGTTTCGCTTCGTCGTAAACCGAGCGCGCACCAACAGTATCTACGTTTCCCGGATAACTTTCCTTTTGCGGATGGACTTCCGGGTCGCCATAGATTTCGCTGGTAGACGCGAGCAGGAAGCGAGCTTTGTGTGCGCGCGCTACGCCGAGGCAGTTGTGCGTGCCCAACGCGCCAGCCTTCATGGTTTGAATGGGAAGATTGAAATACCCGGACGGCGAATTGGGATTTGGACTGGCTGGTGAAGCGAAGTGCAGGACTGCGTCCACTTTGCCACGCACGAAGATGTAATTGGAAACATCGTGGCGGAAGAACGAAAATCTTTGATTGCCCATCAAATGGGCAATGTTTTCCGGATTACCTGTGATGAAGTTATCCAAGCCAATGACTTCATGATCTTCCGCCAATAGGCGGTCGCATAGATGAGAGCCAAGAAAGCCCGCCGCGCCCGTAATTAAAATTCGCATATTTTCCTCATTTGTTTTTTGACCGCCCAATTATATTAGTGGACGACAAAATAAATCATTTCCAATCGATTACATTGATCAGGCCATCGCCAGTGACTTGATAAGCTTGTCCGCTGCCGCTATCCACCAGCCAAAGATTGCCCTGATAGATCACTGCGATGAAATCCCCTGTTTGGCCGCTGATCGGTTCCGGTGCCCAGACCGGAGTCTGTGGCTCGATGCCGCCCGAATCGGGAGGCGGGAATAGTGTGCGGCGATTGGAGCCGTCGCGATCCACCACCATTAAGCGATAGCGGCTGGTTTCGCTTTGATCCGGGAAGATCGCTTGCAAATAAGCGATCTGATATACGCTCTCTGTGCCACTTTGGCGAATGGGCGAGGCGGCCGGATAACTGAACATACCGGTTTGTTGAACAAGCGGCACGTTGGCTTTGTTTTCCAGCGAGATAGCAGACAAATCAAAGTATGGCGACTCCTCGTCAGAAAATGGAGCAGGCGCGGGCGCGTGAGTCGCGACGAAGAGAGTCTTGCCATCCGAGCCCCACGCAAGCGATGGCACCCAAGCCCAGTCGCTGTGAGTGTTGTACGGTGTGATGTCCATCAGCGGTTTGAGATAACCGCCGTCCTGATCCACTAATCCGATTCCATCTGGGCGCGCATATGCAAGGCGACCATCCGCGGAGTACGCAAATGACATGCCCCACCAGCCATATACGCCGCCGCTGTTGGAATCCACCAATTTGCGCGGCGGTCCGCCAGCTGTGATGCTGACGCGCCATAAATCGTTGTTGGCTTGCCAGCCCGGTGCAGTGCCGCGCGGCTCAACGGTGGAATAGGCAACTGAGTTTGTGCCGGGAATCCAAGCCGCGAAGTGAACCGCGTTATACGCGCCCAGCCACTGCGGTTTGGGTGTGGTGTTCATCACGCGCACAATCCACAAGGTGTTGATTTCCTGATCGGCAGGCTTCTTTGATTTGCGTGTGAAGATCAAATATTGGCCATCGGGCGAGAGAGAAAAGATACGGCCATCCAAATCGCCGGTGTTAACGATCAAACGGCGATTGGCTGTGGAGCCATTCATAATCCACGCATTGCCGCCAGCCAGATATGCCAACACGCCGGGAATGGTAAGAGGCGTGAAAGAAGTCTGCGCACCGACCATGGTGATCTCTGGCACCGCGTCTTGCAAGACGACAGTTTTGACCACCGTTTTGCTAGTTTCGACTCCATCCTCGAGCAGACTCCGGTATGTTACTTCTTCCTGGCCGTTGACTCCGGCCTGCACGAGTTGAGTCTCGCCTTCGGTCATGGTCTCGTTGCGGACAGTTTGATGTTCAAATGGAATGACAACCGTCTCGGTTTGGAATTCTTCTTTGACGCGCGTCAGCTTGATGCCATCGCCGTTGCTGAGCACGGTATAAAACGGCGGATCGGCTTTATCGAAATCGCCGGGCGCGAAGCCTGCTTGCTGCAACGCTTGGAGGACAGTGCTACCCGCGGAGACGCGCGCATCGTGCGTGCTGCCATCAGCGGTGATGTGAACCGTAATCTCGCCGCCGAATTGAGGGGAACGGCAGCTTGTCACCAGCAAAGAAGCAACCGCGAGTACGGTCAGCAGTTGAAGGAGGCGGGAGGGGCGCATGTCCTGCGGTATAATCCAGCCGCTATTTGACGCGGCCGGTCAAAGTCATTACGCCGTTGGCAATATTGATGCTATCGAGACGGAAGCCAGTGGCGACCGGTCCGAGTGAACCGGTGTAGGCTTCACTGACAATCGCGCTGATGGCATCATTCAAGCCCGCAGGCGCGGGCAACGGTCCGAAGTCTGTTGAGATCACATCAATTTTCGGTTTGCCATTTTCATCCACACTTACGCTGGTGATAATGGAAACATTCGCAGTGAACCAGCCGCGCTGAACTTTTCCAAATAATTGCATTTGGCCATCGCGCAAATACACTTGCGGATCGGTCATCAACGGATTGACTTGTGCATCCAGTTTATACGCCAGATACGATGTAAGTTGTGTTTCGTTGATTTGTAGGGTAATGACGCCAGTGCTGGCACCAGCCGCGACAGCTTGCTTGACTGCATCTTGAATGCTTTGCGCTGCATCGTTGGACACTGGGATGGCCTGTGACGGATAGTCCGGCCCGCCGACAAAAATGGTGCAGGCCAATGAGGCGAGCATCAACATCAGTAAGAAAAATGGAAGAGCAATTTTTTTCATTTTATTTTGAAGTGGTTATTTGAACGGGAGCAATTATAGCATGAGCGACTCGGCAAACCCTGACCTGCCTCTGGCGGTAAGACTGGAAGCGATGTTGTTTGTGGCTGCTGAACCGGCGACACTGGCTCAGCTGGCCGCCGCGTTGGATGTGACCACTTCAGTGATCGAGCGCGGATTGATGGAACTCGACGAATCGCTCCGGACCCGCGGCCTGCGTTTGCAGCGACACGCGGGACGCGTCCAATTGACCACCGCGCCCGAACTGGCGGAAATCGTCGAGCGTTTTCTTGGTTTGGAAGCGGTCAGTCATCTCAGCCGCGCTGCCTTGGAGACGTTGGCGATCATCGCGTATCAACAGCCCTGCACGCGCCCGCAGATTGATTCGATCCGCGGCGTGAACAGCGACAGCATGTTGAAGAGTCTGCTGACCAAGGGCTTGATTCAAGAATCCGGCCGCGCCGATGGTCCTGGCCGCCCGATTTTATATTCAACTTCGCCGGAGTTTTTACAGCACTTTGGGATTAACTCAATTACTGAGCTTCCACCACTGACCGTGCCCGAAGCAGAGGGTACAAACGGTCATAACGAAATGTTGAAAGGATAAAAAACAACAGCCCGACTTTCACCGGGCTGTTGTTTTTTTATAGCGCATGCTTATTTGCTGAGTCTTTTGCACGTTGGAAGTAATCAATGACATCTTGATATGTTTTTATTTTTTGGCGCAATTCTGCTACGGCTTCTTTCCCGATATGACTTACACCGGCACGCAAGCTAGCCTCACCGATCATCAAGCTCATGTGCAAATCATTGATTGGCATACTCAATGACTCATCGGTCGAGTCGGGATTGCACGTCGCGGGAATATCCGGCCAGTTTGTGTTTTTGTCTTGTTCTGATAATGTGAGTAAATAATCGAGAGTCGGCGCGTGTTGAATGCGCGGACTCGGTAAAAATGGAGAAGCGAAGTTTTTATCCATCTGTTGCCAGTCGCGCAGCGTAGCAAGAATCGAGGTATGGTCGAGTGGAACACCGGTCGGCGAACGAAAAACGGTACCGGGTTGGATGTAAGACGAGATCACGATGGTTGGCACGCGTACACCAAATCGGTCGAAGTGAAAGCCGCCATAACGCGAGACAGGCCCAGGCAGCGGAGCGACCGATCCGCCTGGTGGTGGGACGTGGTCATAGCATCCGCCATGTTCATCGAACGTAATGATCAATAGAATCTTGTCGCGATAAGGGCTGTTTCTTACGGCAGCATATAACCGGGCAAGAAACTGTTCGCCGCGGCATACATTGTGCGGCGGATGATAATCTTCCGGATACGCGACTTCGCCTATCTTGAGTGTCGGTTCAGGCTGGAAGCGCGGTTCGACAAAAGAATAGCTTGGCAATTGCGAGGATGGGTCAGTGCTTTGGCATGCGTCTTCAAATGTGGTGAAGTAGTGAAAATGGTCTTCGTACCCGATCAGGCGCGGTAAGAACTGAACATGTGTGAGCGACGGTGTGACATACGTGTTGCTGTACACGCCCCATGAGATTCCCTGCTTCTCCATTACATTGAAAATGGTTTCGATGTCATAAGGTTCATAGTCGTCATTGTTGATATGACCATCGGAACTGCCGGTATGGACAAAGCCGCGGTTGGGCCACGTTTGACAGGGCACCGACGCAAACCATTGGTCGCTGACTGCAAAATTGCGTGCAAGTTGACTGATGACTTGCACCTGATCGGGACTGTAAGTTTGCATGATCTGACCGGCTTGTTTGTCACCCGCGATACTTGCATAGTCTTTCAGGAATCCACTCATATTGGCGCGGTTGAAGAATGGGATTGGGTTTGGCGTCCCGAAAATTTGCGTGGTCATATCGTTGAAGTCTTCGCCGGGATCTGGATCGGGGACGAGGAAAGGATCATTGTCTGGCGGCCAGGCCGAAGTCGGTTGTGAAGCGTAAATAGTTTGCGAGTTGAACTTGTTGAAAAATTTATTGCCTGCCAGCCCATCGAAGAGAGGCGAAGAGCCTGCGGGCAAAACATGCGGCGCTTTGTTGCCTTCTGCGGCATATAGCCAACCCAGGAGATTATCAAAGGAACGATTTTCCATCATCGCTACGACCACGTGTTCGATTTTGTCCATGGGAGATGCCATTTTTCTTTCCTCCTTATGTTCACCGATAAATTCTATGAACGACAATAAGAGTAAAATACAATGCATTAATTATAGCATGAGGAAATTATCTTTAAATTTGAGAGGCATCTTTGAAAGATATCGTACCTGAAAACACTGAACCGGAAAGCGTCTCGCCGCATGACCCGTACGCCGCCTGGCGTTATCGCGACTTTCGCTTGCTCTTCACGGGACGGTTTATTACTTCATTTGGAAACCAGATGGTTTCGTTCGCGATCGGCTGGGAATTGTGGCTGCGGACGCGCAGCGAGTTCGCGCTTGGGCTGGTTGGGCTGGTCCAAGTCATCCCGGTGATTTTGCTTTCGCTGCCAGCTGGTCACGTTGCCGATCAACACAATCGCAAACGGATCGTATTGGTCACGCAGACTTTGTTGGCAATGTGTTCACTTGGTTTGGCGACGCTTTCGTATACACAGGGATCGCTCGTCTTGATCTATTTGTGTTTACTCGGTATCGGAATTGCGCGCTCATTCAATGACCCGGCCTCAGCTACTCTTCTGCCTCAATCGGTTCCGCCGAGCATTTTCACCAGTGCTGCGACGTGGAGCAGTAGTTCATGGCAATTGGCTTCCATCATTGGCCCGGCAGTGGCTGGTTTGGTCGCGGCGATTTTGAACAGCGTGACGATTATTTATGTGCTTGATGCAATCGGTGCGATGACATTCCTGGTGTTGATCATTTTGTTCCGCGGACGTGAAATGGCGTTATCGCGCAAAGTGGCCACGCTCGAATCGCTTTCGGAAGGGATTCGGTTTATCCGACGAACGAAAGTTATGCTGGCGGCAATCACGTTGGATATGTTCGCGGTGTTACTCGGCGGGGCAGTGACGTTGTTGCCGGTGTATGCAACCGACATTTTGAAAGTCGGCGCGACCGGATTGGGTATCATGCGCGCCGCGCCATCTGTTGGTGCGTTGATTATGGCGGTGTTGCTGGCGCATTTGCCGCCGTTCAAACGGGCCGGGCGAACGCTTCTTCTCGCGGTGACAGGTTTCGGTCTCGCGACGATCGTGTTCGGTTTGTCCAAATCTTTTTGGTTATCGATTGTGATGCTGGTTTTGCTCGGCGGACTGGATAACATCAGCGTAGTAATTCGCAGTACCTTGATGTTGACATTGACACCGGACGAAATGCGCGGGCGGACTTCGGCGGTCAATAGTATTTTTATCGGTGCATCCAATGAGTTGGGCGGTTTCGAATCCG
>DATKNJ010000055.1:0-3352 GCA_035541395.1 Anaerolineales bacterium | reverse complement strand
GGCTGGATCACGCGCGCCAAACAAGAGTCCACGCGGCAGAAACGTTTGAATCAAATGCTGGATGAACTGGAAGATGGCAGTGTTTATATGAAGATGGTTTGGAGACCGCAGTAAAAAGGCGACCCGTGAGGGTCGCCTTTTTCTTAATCTGTAGAAGCCAACTCCAATTCCGCTTCTTGCGCGGACTGCGAGTTGGCGCGGCTTACAAGGAACAGGGCGGGCGTCAACAACAAGCCCGAGGTCAAGATGGCCGCGGCCACCGAGAAGAAGCGCGCGATCAGGCCCACCACCGGCCCACCTGCGACCTGGCCGATGGCATCCACTTGTCCGAACATCGAATGGATCGTGGCGCGCACGCTCGAGTCGAGTTTCTGGTTGATCCAGGCAGTTTGCAGAGGCCCGTTCACGCTGCGAAACACGTCGATGGCCAGGACCAAGCCGAGGGTCAGAGGCAGAAGCGGAGCGAATGCGAAGCCGATCATCGCGATGGAGATCAGTGCGGTTGTGATCCACAGTGCGCGGCCAATCGCCAGCGGACTGCTTGTATCCACACGTCGTTCAACAAAATGGACAGCGAGGATGGTTAGCAGAGTGCCGGCCAAACGCAGCGCAGCGAAGAAAGCGACTTGGTTATCTCCGAAGAGCACGGGCAGTTGGAAATGATCGAGCAAATGCTTGACCCACAAACGGTCGAAACCTTCGCTGTATAAACCATAAAATAACCCGATGCCCACGATGGATATTAATCGCGGACGAGCGCGCACGGCTTTGACTCCTTCGTTGAAGGTGTAAACCATATGCTGCCAATTGTTGCGATCCTCTTTCGGCGTGGGACGGAAACCGGTCTCTGGCATGATGAAGGCCAGCACGAGCGCGATGCTCATCACGCCCAGCGCGCCGACGCGCAGCGGCATAACCACGTTACTGGAGCCAATGAACGCCGAGAGCGCGATGCCAAAGATGGAAGCAAATAAACCGAACTTGGCGGCGCGCAGAAAGAGTTTGTTGGCGGGGTCTTCACCGATCTCGTCCGTGAGCCAGGCTTGCGAAGCGCCGCTGGTAAAGGTGTAGCCCAACCCCCAAATGACTTGCGCGAGCAGGATGGGCAGGAAGGCGGGAAAGAAGCCTTCGATGAGAAAGCCGAGTCCTATCACTGCATAGCCAATGATGATCGAGAGGCGGCGTGAGTACACATCTGCCACGATGCCGGTTGGAATCTCGAATATAAAGGTCGAGGCTTCCAGCGTTGTGCCGACTAAAACAAGTTGCAGAGGCGTCAGCCCAGCGACAGTCACCTCATAGAGCGAAGTGACCGCGAACATCATGCCGAAGAAAGCCGAGGCGGCGAACTCGATAAAGAGATAGACTTTGGTCGCGTCCAACTTTAAAGTGCGAAACATATTTTCCTTTGTAGAGTGTGAGAAGGAGCCGCAACTCTACAATGAGATTGCGGCCAGCGTCAGGCGTGGGAGAGAACTCCTTTGCGCCAGAAATTTTTGGTGAGGAATGGAATTTTCATGTTGTCTCCTAGGTGGACTTTCAAAGTTAAATCAAGCGATTGCATATACATCCGAAAGGCGCTTGGGGAAAATGGCGTTCAACACCACGCGCGCTTCGTTGTTATTCCAATAACAATCCGGGAAAGATTGTTCGAGTTCTGTCAAGCTGCGATAACCAAAGACGATCTGTAGAAAGGTCAAGCCGGGGAAGGCCGCGCTGTGTTTCTCATCAGCCTGAGGTTTCCAGGATTCAACGCAGGTTAATCGGCCGCGTTCAAACACAAGCCGCAATCCATCGCGATAGAAATTCAGTTTTAGTTCGCCGCTATATCCAACCGCGAGCGATTCGTTGAGACGCTTTTCGAGCGCAGGCGCGATGTGACGAATGAAGCCCGGCAGATCTGCCACGCGTAGATACCACGCATACGGATCGCGCATCGCGGGCAACGCGTCGCCGAGCGTATCGTAGACGGGATGCGACTCACCGAGCAGGAACGCGAAAGAATTGCAAGCCGTGTTCTCTTGTTTGGCATATTCCTGCCCAATCTCCCAAACGCGGCGAACGACACTGGGCGAGACTTCCAACCATGAAATTCCATCTTTCAATTCATATGTTACGCACAGAATTGTAGTTTTATCCAAGCGATTCAAGAGATGGAAATAGCCGATGCGCTGACCGTCTTGACCTTCGATGATTTGGAGCGGATAATGATCGGCGTTTCTTTTATCTTGGACGTTTAACTCATACTTGAAAACCTCCAAACCGCGCTGGCACGAAATTGCATAACGCTTTTGACTCTCTGCGTAAAGCTCGGCTACAAAAGGCAGATCGTCTTCGCGCGCCTCGCGAATCAGATACGGTTCGGGTTCTCCTTCTTTGAGCCGTGGAATGTGCGACTCGAATCCCGCGCGGCGACCGGATAGATTCAAAGTCATCTCGTAACCGAACAAGCGATAGTAAAACGGAATGCCAGTAATGGCTTGTACCATCTCGCCGCGTGCCACGCTCCAACGATGAATTTCCTCGAATTGGCATCGGATCAATCCGCGGTTGCGGAATTCGGGCAATGTGCCAACAAGTTCTGGTCGTCCCACGCCAAACGGGATGCCCTCATAGTTCCATGTTTGCGAGATCAAATTCAATGTTGAAACGATTCGACCAGTGGCAGCTTCCTCGACAACGGTGAAATCGTCCGAGTGAAAGGTTGGATGGGGTTTGGTGAGCAGGTCGCGGGTCCAGACAGCGATATGCTCATCAGGTTTGTCCCAACCATCGTCGCTGTGAATCCGTCCGCAAAAATCAGCCAAGGCCTCCACGTCTGCAGGCGAAGACCGGCGAAGAATCAGCCCATCACCGAGGTCACGGACGATGGGCTGATGAGTGGTAATTGTTTTCATGGCTCTCCTGTCAGGCGACTGCCTGACAGCAGTCACCACTAAATAAGCAAGGACTTTACTTTTTTGATCGTGCTTTCTGAATCGCGGAAGCGAATCGCGGCCAGACCGAGGGCACGCGCGGCATCCACATTTTCCGGGAAATCATCGACGAAGATCGTTTCCTCCGCGCTGACTTTGGCCTGCTTCAGCGCAAGGCGGAAAATTTTCGCCTCGGGTTTGGCCGAACCTACCTCCGCCGAGATGATGATGTTATCGAAGGCATCGTCGAATTTCTTGTTGACGATATACGAGCGCAACCCGCTCCAGGCATTCGAGATCAAGCCGGTCTTGTAGTGCGGCTTCAACGAGCGAATGAATTCAAGCAACTTGTGATCGATCACATCGCCCGCGAAGAACTCACTGCGCAGCACAGCGGTTTCGGTTTCCGAACATCCAAGTTTGCGCGCCACCAAATT
>DATKNJ010000054.1:0-3489 GCA_035541395.1 Anaerolineales bacterium | reverse complement strand
AGGAATGCGGCGTGGCCTTCGTTCATATGCCAGACCGAGGGGTTGTATCCCAACGCGCGCAAAGCGCGTACGCCGCCGACGCCAAGCATCACTTCCTGCATGATACGTTTGTCAAGATCTGACCAATACAAGCGCGCGGTCAAGAGTCGATCATCAGGGTTGTTGGACTCAACGTTGGAGTCGAGCAGATACAGCGAGACACGACCGACGCGCGTTTCCCAAATCTGCAACGTGACCGCGCGGTCGGGCAATTCCACTGAGATTGTCAGCGGCTTTTCATCTACACCCAATACAGGGAGAACAGGAAGATCCTCAATTTTAAGCGAGCTGTTGATAGCTTCCTGCCAGCCATCTTCGCTGATGCGCTGAGAGAAATATCCTTGCGTATACATGAAACCAATCGCGACTAAAGGCAAGCCAAGGTCGGAGGCTTCCTTCAAGTGATCGCCTGCCAGCACGCCGAGGCCACCCGAGTAAATGGGCAGAGTCTCGTGCAGACCAAATTCCATGGAGAAATACGCGATGGGTTGATTGACCAGCTCCGGGTGAGTCCGATCGGACCAAGTGTTGGTCGAGGCCAGATACTCATCAAACGATTGGAACACGCGGTCATATAAATCAAGATAATTTTTATCCTGCACTACTTCGTTAAAACGAGCGCGTTCCAATTCGCGCAAAAACCGAATCGGATTGTGTGCGAGGCGTTCCCAGCGATCGTTATCGATACGATTAAACAAACGCTGCGCGCCGGGCTGCCAAGTCCACCACAAGTTATAAGCCAGCTCGCGCAAACGTTCGATGCGGCGCGGCAGGTCAAAATGGTTGGGAAGTTTTGTGTGAAATGCGTCCATTGCGGCGCAATGATACCATAGGACAAGCCTCGCACCGATTTCCCAACAAATTTGTTATACAATGGTTACATGAAACAATTTCATGCAAGATGATTGCCAGAAGTTCAAGCAACGAAGTCTTTTGATTGACGATTCAATTTCGGGATGATAGAATTCAGCCCGCTTCAAAACGAAGTACAAGCCCCCATCGTCTAGTGGCCCAGGACGAAGCCCTCTCAAGGCTTAAACTGGAGTTCGAATCTCCATGGGGGCACAAGTCCTGCTCAATGCAGGATTTTTTGTTTTTTCAGGAGAATCATGCAACCATCCAGCAGCAATTCAAACTCATCCACTTTTTCACGCGGCTATTTGATCGCGTTGATCGCCACCGGGCTGTGGTCCACCACCGGCGTGTTGATCGATTACATCAGCACCACGTATCATCTTCCTTCGCTCGTGCTGGCCTTTTGGCGCGACTTTTTCGTCTCATGCGGCATGATCGTAGGGCTGCTACTCTTCAGCCGCGCTCGGTTCTTCCTCGACCGATCTCATTGGCGCTTCATGATCCTCTACGGCTTGACATTGGCCTTCTTCAATTCGATGTGGACGTTTTCCGTTCAATACAACGGCGCGGCGGTCGCGACGGTTTTAGCATTTAGCTCACCCGCCATGACCGCCATCTTAAGCAGATGGATCTTCAAGGAAGAGTTCAGTCGCGTCAAAATCTTTTCGATCGTTTTGAGTTTAGCGGGAACCATTTTGGTGTCCGGCGCGATCGACCCCGCGGCCTGGAAACTGAATCCAGCGGGAATCATCTTCGGCTTGCTGACCGGTTTCTTCTTCGCCCTTTACAATCTTGAGGGCAAACACGCTTCGGATCGATCCATCGACTCATGGACTGCGTTGCTTTATAGTTTCAGCGCGGCCGCGATTTTCCTGTTATCGTTCAATGTCGTCGTCAACTCTTTCGCGGGTAAAGCGCCGCTCGCAGACATGCTCTGGCTTGGACATTCTTTCAGCGGTTGGGGTTGGCTTTTCTTCCTCGGCATCGCGCCGACTCTCGGCGGCTTCGGCTTGTACACGTTAAGCTTGCGTTCTTTGCCTCCAACAGTTGCGAATCTGATCGCCACACTCGAGCCTGCGCTGACTGCGATTTGGGCTTACTTCTTATTGAATGAATTGCTAAACGGAATCCAACTCGCTGGCAGCTTGTTGCTGTTCTCGGGAATCATTTTGCTGCGCGTTGGCGAAGGCCGCGGCGTAAAATCAGAAGTCGTTGAAATCACAGAGATGCCATAAAACGAAATTTGCACTACACTTAACCCATGACCGAAATCCTCGTCGTCGGCAGCCTCAACACAGATTTGGTCGTGCGCACCGCGCGCTTTCCCGCGCCGGGCGAAACCATCAGCGGCGAAGATTTGCAAATCTTCCCGGGCGGCAAGGGCGCTAATCAGGCCGTGGCCGCGGCTCGTCAGGGTGCCTCGGTGGCGATGCTCGGCCGCGTCGGCAAAGATAACTTCGGGGATTTTCTGCTCGATAATCTAAAAATGAATCATGTCGATACGCGTCTTATTCAACGCGATGACGCCGCGACAGGCGCGGCTGTCATCATGGTGGATACAAACGGACAGAATAGCATCATCCTTTCGCCGGGCGCAAACGGAAAAGTTTCACCAGCAGATGTGGAAACCGTCTCTTTCGCAGACGTGAAGCTGGCCCTGTTTCAATTAGAGATTCCACTCGAGACGGTTTTGCGCGCAGCCATCACCGCAAAAAAGAACGGCGCACGCGTGTTGTTGAATCCCGCACCCGCGCGTTCTCTTCCCGATGAATTGATCGCGCAAGCAGACTTTATTCTCCCCAACGAAACCGAACTGAGTCAATTGACGAATTTATCCGTCAAAGATATTCATTCTGCAGAAACCGCGGCGCGCGCGTTGCTCGCCAAAGGCGCGCAAACAGTGATTGTCACATTGGGTGCAAACGGCGCGTTGATTGTAAACAAACATCAAGCGACTCATGTTCCAACATTCAAGGTAAATCCCGTGGACACCACTGCGGCTGGCGATGCTTTCATCGGCGGATTCGCGTCCGCGTTATTGCGCGGGCTTAAACTCGAAGAAGCCGTCCGTTATGCCAATGCCTGCGGCGGACTGGCCGCCACGAAACTCGGCGCGCAGCCCTCGTTGCCAACCAAAGAAGATGTAGAAAAATTTATCGCGTAGGGCGATCCGCTGGACCGCCCTGGGCACAGCAATGCTGTGTCCTACAAGGAATTTATGAATCCAAAACGAATCATCATTGACACCGATCCCGGCATAGACGATGCCCTCGCGTTTCTGCTCGCAGCTGCCTCGCCCGAAATCAAGCTCGAAGCATTGACCGCCACGCAAGGCAATGTCACCGTAGACAAAGCCGCACGCAACGCGTTATCGGTTTTGGAATTGGTAAAACTCACACAAGTCCCGGTCGCGCAGGGCAGTGTGTTTCCGCTCGTGCAACCTCTGTTGGCTTCGGAGACAACGCATGGCGAAAGCGGCATCGGTAATGCACAATTGCCAAAACCAAAAAATAAACCTGTACCCCAACATGCCGTAGACTTTTTGATCGAAAAGTTTTTAAAACTTTTCGATCAAAAAGTCTACGGCATGTTGGG
>DATKNJ010000053.1:0-6043 GCA_035541395.1 Anaerolineales bacterium | reverse complement strand
GGAGTGCAGGGATATGACCGGTATGCGTATGTCAATAATGATCCAGTGCGATATAGTGATCCGTCGGGTCATATGGCTTGGATGGGTGATAGGGGATGCACCGATCCTGTAGATTGTGGAACTTGGCAACGCCCTAAAACTATTGGCTCCCAGCGACAAACTATATTCCTTATACGCCTGTGCCTGACTACTTGATAAATAAGTAAGGTTTCGGAGGAAGAATATGCTTAATAAGATTATCAATGCTCTATCAAAATGGAAGACCATCCATCTTGTCATGCTTCCGGTGGCAATCGGCTTGATACCTTTGGTGATATTTTTATTGCTTGGCTCTGCTGGCTATCGCGGCACGTCCATGCAAGGCCTCTTATTAGTTTTTACATTCTTTATCTGGGGCTTTATGGGCTTGCCGATGGTAATTCGCAAGGAAATGCCTTGGTTGATAATCTTTAGAGGTTGGATAGCAATTATAGAAGGAGTTGCGCTGATGTTGGTTTGGTGGGCGCTTGCTATAATCTTTATAGGGATCATGTTGGGTGCACGATAACACTATCAATCGGTGTCGAGTTAATTTTCCTCTATGAACTTTTCCCACACCGGGTACTCTCGCGGATTCCAAATCTTTCGTAAATCTTTCAGGGCGTCTTCTTTCTTCCAGCCCAAACGATTGACTCGATACAAAGTGATAAACCCCGTGGCGCGGTAATTGGCCTGGCAATGGACGAAGACGCTTTGCTCGCGATGCGCGTCCATGGCCTCCATGAACTCGTTCAGGTTTTCGCGCGTCGGCGCCTCCCATAAAACCGGAATGTTGATGTATTCCATTCCCAATGAAGCGGCGAGCACCCCTTCGTTTGGCAAAGCGTTCTCCGAAGTCGGCAGCGCCAGATTGATTACCACTTTGACTCCGGCCTGCGCCGCATCTTTCATTTGTTCCGCAGTCGGCATGCCACTGCTGATTAACTTATCCGAAAGCCGTAAAAAATTGCGCAGTTCTTCCAACATGAAACCTCTTGCAAACTAAAATCGCAGTGGCGACTTCAGTCGCCCTTTATAAGAAAACAAACGACTAAAGTCGTTACTACGGACTAAGCGATTTATGATTTCACTCTCACTACTTTCCCATCGGTCATTTTTTGTAAATCACTCGCCAACAACTCAAAGATGGCATTTGGCGTTCCGGCCGCGGCCCAGACTGTTTTGTAAATCATCAGGTCTTCATCAAGATAGGTTTCCATTTTCTGCGCGTGGCCGATGGGTGGCACGCCTCCAATTGCGAAGCCGGTTACGGTGCGGACGAAATCCGCGTCGGCGCGGCCGATGGCTTCGACCGCGTATTCACTGATTCGTTTCTCGTCTACGCGGTTGACTCCGCTGGTCAGCACCAGAATCGGTTTGCCGCTCGTCCTGCCTTTGAAGATCAGCGATTTGACGATCTGGCCCAGTTCACATCCGGCGCGGTCGGCTGCTTCCTGCGCGGTGCGTGTCGACTCGGCGTGCTCGATCACAGTGTAATGATAGCCGAGCGAATCCAATAAATTTTGTATCTTTTGTGCGGTGGGGGAAAGTGTTGGCATCAGCCAATTATATAGGATTCTATCGTTGCCGCGAGAAAATCTTTATTTTGTCGCCGTGACGATTTCCACTGGCAGTCCCCACATCGTTTTCATTTTTGATTCCTTTACTTGGAACCCTGCTTTTTGCAACGTGGCCTGCAAATAAATCGGACGACAATCCACGAGGATTGGCATGAGCCTGTGGAACCATTCGTAAATGCGGACAGCCGACGTATTTTGCTTTGCCAGCGAGACAATACCAATCCGCCCGATTGGTTTCAAAACTCGATGACACTCGTTTAGCACATTTGGGATTTCCAGTGTGTCGAACAATTCAAGCGTGAAGGACAAGAAGACTGTATCGAATTGTTCGGATGCCGATGGAATAAACACTGCATCTGCCTGACATAACTGAACGGCTTCGCCCCGAATTTTCTTGTGCGCTGCCTTTAGCATTCCCTCGGAAATATCAATGGCGATAACTTTCCCGCCTCGGCTTTGTGTTTCAAACTTAACCAATGAATGACCTGTACCGCAGCCAATTTCTAGAATCGATTCTTCGGGCCGCACGTTGAGCATCTGAATGCCGATGTCTGTGAAGTGCTTTTCGCTACCCGTGAATAAGTCATACCAGTACGAAATGGCATTGTAGCTTTTTCGCGCTGCGGCTCTAGGTCGAAGCACACGTTCTATTTCGGTTTTCATGCTGACTCAGGTAGAATTGTTGTACCACCAAAAGATAGGAGAATCAATGAGCGACCAACAACGAAAAATCTATCAAACGGATGGGGATCGGTACGAAGCGCTTGTCTCGCACGAAGATTATCAGGGCAATATCCTGAAAACGCTGCAAGGGATTGTGAACCCTGATGGTTTGGATATCCTAGATCTTGGCGCCGGGACGGGACGGCTGACTCTCTTACTCGCGCCGCGTGCCAAGTCTATATCAGCCTTCGACGCTTCAGAAGAGATGCTGCGCGTGTGTCGTGGGCGGCTCGAAGCGAGTGGATTATCCAATTGGAAAATTGAAGTAGCCGACCATCGTCATTTGCCTGTTTCGGACCATTCTGCAGATTTGGTCGTCTCGGGTTGGAGTGTGAGTTATCTCGCAGTTTGGGATCCCGAACATTGGCGCGCTGAACTGGAATCTTGGCTGGACGAAATGAGGCGCGTCCTGCGGCCAAACGGGTTTATCGTTTTATTTGAGTCGCTGGGAACCGGAAACGAATCGCCGGTCAAACTGGAACATCTCGCGAACTATTATCCGTGGCTGGATGAACTTGGATTTCAAAACAAATGGATTCGCACAGACTATCAGTTTGATTCGTTGGACGAAGCTGTTGAATTATCGGGATTCTTCTTTGGCGAAGAGCTAGCCAAGCGCGTTCGCGAACGGCAAATGATTATTCTGCCCGAATGCACTGGCGTATGGTGGAAACAAATCTCTTGATGGAATATATCATTGCGAGTGAGCCAATCGGACAAGCGTGGCAACCTCTGAATTTACAATCGAAGAGCAAAGTTTCTGTAATAAGCTTTTAAACTTTTACTAACAAGTCTTTTACCAATTTCGGAATTTGCTGTGTGGCTTCTGTATTCATTTGCCGATAACGATTCACACTTTCGATTTTGGCTGAAAGCTTCTCTGGCTGATTGATCAAATCAGAGATTAACTTGGATTGACTCTTATAGTTGAGCGCGACCCAACCCAATTCGTAGCGCTCGATAAATTCGAGATTCACTTCTTCCTGCCCGGGAATGTATGCAGTCGCGATAAATGGTTTTCCCAGCGTAACCGATTCAAAGATCATGTTTGGCCCGGCCTTGCCCATCACAACATCCGCGGCCATCATGTAAGGTGCGATCTGTTTCGTGAAAGGAATCGGATGGACATTGGCACGGTCATGATAATGTTTGAGCAGGCTTTCATTCGTTCCAGTGGCTAAAATGATCTGAACCTTGGGCAATGTTAGCAAGGTGTTGATGGTACGCGCGAATCTTGCCGCGCCTTCGCCGCCGCCTTGCATGAAAATTGTAAACTTGTTCGGATCGAATTTGATCTTGTTGAAAAATTCTGCGCGGTCTTTCGGATCAGCGTGATAGAATTGGCCGCGCACTGGCCAACCGGTAAAACGCGTGCGCGCCGGGTCGAAGCCCGCGTTGAGGGCCTGGCGATAAGTCTCTCGGGTGGGCGCGAATGTGATCGCGGCGCGTTTCTCTGTCAGCCATGAGCGATGGACACCGTTCGGATCGGAGAATAGCATCACGAGTGGACGATCCAACTTCCAGCGGCGCATGGCGTAGGTCACTTCACTGGTGAGGAACGGATAGGTGCTGATGACCAAATCCGGGTCCGTTTGACGAAGCGCCTTGGCAACTCGTTCGGCCAGCAGCAAACTTGAGACAGTATGCACTACGCGAGCGCGGCGATGTCCATCGAAGAGTTTGAATTCCGCTTCCCACAGCCACAACGCATGGCGGCTGACGGTGCGATAATGCCAGTTGATGATGCTGGGCTGCGGGTCGAGCAACGTGACCGCATACTCGTGCGACAACATATCGTAAAGAGCTTCCCCCAAGCTCAAGTGTCCGCCTCCGGTATGGGCCACAAAGATCAAAATTTTTTTCATTGGATGGATGAATGCTGAATCATGAAATAGAAGGCAACGGGCCACCGCTGTTGTTGATCCATGGCTTTGGGGTCTCGTTTCATATTTGGCAGGAACTGCGCCCGTGCCTGCGTGATTATTTTACCCTGATAATGGTGGAATTACCCGGCATTGGTCGTTCACCTTTTCCGCACCGCAAACAAGATTATTTGGATGTGGCCGCTGATGAAATTGAAGAATTGCGCGAAGCTCTACAAATTGAATCTTGGCGCGTGTTAAGTTATTCTTCTGGGACGCGCGTGGCTGAACGTTATTTGAAAAAACATGCAGAACACGTGGAGCGAGCTCTTTTTCTTTGCCCATTGCAAGCGCGTTTTTGGCCTGCGCTTAATTTGCGCATCGTGCTTTGGTTGGATCGCCGATATTCACCGTTTGGCGATTGGATAGTATCCGGCTTTCGATTACGTTATTTGATTCATCTCTTGGGCTTCAACTTCAAGAAGCATCCGCTTGAAGGCGATTGGTTCGATGAAATGGTTTCTCAGCCTGCATGGATTCTGAAAGAGACGATGCATAGTTTGCCGAAGGCAGGCACACAACCATTTTCGATTCCGGAGTTACCGGCTTTGTTTATTTGGGGACGTGAAGACTTAATCTCAGGAGCGCCGCGCGCGACGGCGCATGACGTTTTCATCCATGCGAATCACAGCGCGCCGCAAACTGCCGCGCAGGAAGTGCTGAATGCCGCTTTGCCCTTTTTATTTGATGAACGCGGCTGATTGTCCTGCAAAAGCATCCTCGATGCGTTCACCGTGATGGCCGAGTAATTCCATTCCTTTGATTTGTTCGCGCGTGAAATAACCGTACTCTGTGGTTTCATCGCTCAAGCCTAATTCCCCGCCGATGATCTCGGCTTCAAAACTCAGTGCGATGATGAAGGCCTTATGTCCATCAGGATAAACGATCAACTGATGCGGATCGCTGTACACGCCGATCAGTCGCGTCGCGCGGACGCTCAGGCCCGTTTCTTCCAACACTTCGCGTTCGCATGCCTCCGCGGCGGACTCGCCTGCTTCCAGCGCGCCGCCGGGTAAACACCATAATCCGTTATCGGCGCGGCGGGTGAGTAATACCTTTTGATGCGCCGCGTTGAAGATGGTTGCTGAACAACCGATGCGGACTTTGCCCTCTTTGCCGAGACGGTCTCCATAGAGCACTTGTGTTTGCGCCATGTTCCCTCGCATAATAAAAGTGAGAGGCACGCATTTGCGTGCCTCTCACAATTCTACTTCACAAATGTGCCGTTCCTTAGGTCAACCAGCGCCTGCTGAATTTCTTCCTTCGTGTTCATTACGAATGGTCCATAGGGAAAGATTGGCTCCTTGAATGGTGCGCCGGTAAATAGCATGAACCGTACTGGATTGTTCTCTGTCTTCACGCGGATTTGATCGCCGTTGTCAAATCGGATCATGTGCACTGCGGGGACAGTTTGATCAGCAAAGAGCGCTTCACCTTCGAAGACATATGCCAGCGCGGTGTGTCCCGGCTCGACGGGTTGAGTCCATTCGGTATCGGCAGACAGGCTGACGTCCATGTAAAGAGGCGAGGCTGCGATTTCGGTTACGGGGCCGGTCACTTTACCGACTTGTCCCGCTACGACGCGAATCGTCGCGCCGTCTTTTTCATACGTGGGAATGGTCGCGGCGTTGACTTCCTGATAGCGCGGTGTCGTCATCTTGAGCGCGGCTGGCAGATTGACCCACAGTTGGAAACCGTAGATGGTGCCTTCGGGGCCGCGGCGCGGCATTTCTTCATGAAGGATGCCGCGTCCACTGGTCATCCATTGCACATCGCCCGGGCCGATCAAACCGGAATTGC
>DATKNJ010000052.1:0-5199 GCA_035541395.1 Anaerolineales bacterium | reverse complement strand
GTGATTCTGCTCGGAAAATTCGCCTCGCGCTTCGATGCATTGACGTTTTCGGTGGGGCAGCTCATCATTTGCGGGCTGCTTAATTTGGGACTGGGCGCGTTCGTTGAGCATTCCGTTTCCATCGAAGCTATGCCGTTGATTGTTGCTGTAATTTTTACTGCATTGTTTTCGATTGCTTTAGGATACACACTTCAGGTTTGGGCGCAACGACACACGCCGCCTGCGGACGCGGCGCTCATTCTCAGCCTCGAGTCGGTCTTTGCTGCATTGGCAGGTTGGTTGTTCCTGCGCGAAACGATGACCTTGATTCAAGTTTTCGGCTGCACATTGATTTTCGCCGCGGTGCTTTTCTCGCAAGTTAAGCCGCGTGTTTCCGAGTAAAATAAAATTACTTCAAGCGGAGGCCCTATTGACCGCAAAAGTCATCCTCAATCCTTACTCAAATCGTTGGAATGCACAAAAGCGCTGGCCGGAAGCGGAGGCCGCGCTCAAAGCTGCAGGTGTTGATTTTGATTTGGTCGTCTCGCAAAGAAAAGGTCACATCACAGAGTTGACAGAGCAGGCTGTATTGGCAGGTTTTTCGCCGATCATCGTGGCCGGCGGAGACGGTTCGATTGGCGATGCGGTCAATGGTCTGGCGCGCAGCTCGAAGTCCGAGGAGGATGCGTTAGGTCCGTTAGGCATCATGCCCTTAGGCTCTGCGAACGATCTCGTCTATGCGTTAGGCCTTCCAACAGATTTAACTGAAGCGGCCAAAGTGATTGCGTCCGGCAAAATGCGTAATATGGATTTGTGCAAATGCAACGATCGATATTTTGCAAACAACTCCGCCGCGGGACTCGAACCGTATGTGACGACCAAGCACGAGCGCATCCATTGGATCAAAGGCATGGTACGTTATCTGGTGGCTGCGGTTTGGGCCATTATGGATAAACCCGAATGGCGCGGCGAAGTGCGTTGGGAAGATGGAAAATATGATGGGCCACTTTCGCTGGTGACGATTGGCAATGGCCGGCGGACAGGCGGCTTCTTCATGACGCCTCATGCCGATCCGTTCGATGGCGAGTTGACTTTGGCCTTCGGCTATCGCGGCACGCGGCTTGGATTGTTCCGCGCCTTGCCGCGCGCTTTTAAAGAAGGCGCTGGTAGTTATGTGGAATTGGATGGAATGTTTGAGGTGAATTCCATGGAAGTCACGATTCATCTCGATCATCCATCGCCCGCGCATACGGATGGCGAGCTGTTTCCCGAAGCTATTCAAGATTTTCGCTATTCGATTCAACCGGCGCGTTTGAAAGTGTTCGTTTCTTAATTCGAGATCATTGAGACTCAAGTGAAGCGAACCTCGTTCTACGATGTAGCCTTGATTGTTTTCCTTGTTTTTGTCGCCCTATTAATCGTTTCGGCTTTTTTGGTCTTTAACATTTCTGTCGCCCGCGTCCTTGGCGGCGGCGGAGATTTTCTGCTTCCATGGAAAGCTGCGCGTGCCTTTTTATTCGAGCAGACTGAGCCATATAGCGGCACAGTCGCGAGTTTTGTTCAATCGCAAGTGTATGGCAGATTAGCTGTTGCGGGACAAGATCGCTATATTCTGACTTTGCCTTTCCATTTACTCCTCCTCTATTTTCCGTTTGGATTATTCCGAGACGCGACGATCGCGCGCGGCCTGTGGCTGTTTCTGTCTGAGGCGGCGCTCCTCGCTCTGACGTTTTTCAGTCTGCACCTGACGGATTGGCGCCCGCATCGTTTATTCTTGATTCTGTTTTTTCTTTTTGCTGCATTGAGTTTCTACAGTTTGGATTCGCTCTTTGAAGGAACGCCCGCGATCTTCCTCGGATTGATCTATGTGGGCATTCTCCTTTCATTACGTTTGGAACTTGATGAATTGGCCGGTGCTTTGATCGCGCTGTCTCTCTATCAATGGGAAATTGGAAGCTTGTTTTTGTTTTTTATTGCTTTGCGCGTTTTTCACGAGCGACGCTGGCGCGTGCTGGCAGGCTTTCTGATGATTAGCATCCCGTTGCTGGGGATCTCCTTCTTTGTGTATCCGGGTTGGATTCTCCCATTTGTGCGCGGCGTGTTCGCGGATTGGCTGGTTCCGTATGGTTTTTCGCCCGGCATGATTTTTATGCATTGGTGGCCGGAGTTGGGCAGCCAATTTGGCTGGGCTTTGACCGGTGTTTTGCTCGTCGTGTTGATCGCAGAATGGTCGTCCGCGCGTGACGCGGAATTCAATCGCTTTTATTGGGCATCTTGTCTCACGTTGGCCTTCACGCCGCTGTTCGGCTTTCGCTCCGAGATTCAGAATCTGGCCATTCTGCTTCCACCTTTGGCTTTGATCTTTGCGATTGTGCGCGAACGCTGGAAGGCCGGTTACTGGTTGACGGTTGCATTGTTGCTTTTCTTTTTTGCTGCCCCATGGTATTTGCTGCTCAAAGCATCCATAGCCTCGCAGCAGCGCGATGATTTGTTATTTCTTTTTCTGCCCGTTTTCACTGTAATTGGGTTATATTGGATTCGTTGGTGGGCGATTCGTCCGCCGCGCACTTGGCTGGAACGCGCTACTCGGTCTGAATATAGATGACTCGTCGAAATTATCTTTTCCTCTTTCTCCTTGCATTGGTTGTGCAGATCGCTGTGGCACAACTTGAAAAAGTGCCTGGCTATCTGGACGCTGATTATTATTTTGCGGGCGGTATGCAACTGGCGCAGGGCAAAGGTTTTACTGAACCGTATATTTGGACGTATCTCGATGATCCACAAGGTTTGCCGCATCCTTCGCATGGATATTGGATGCCACTGGCTTCCATCGTTGCCGCGTTGGGCATGATCGTTACTGGTCAACAAACATACGCCGCAGGACGCCTCGCTTTCATTTTGATCGCCGCACTGGTCCCGCCGCTGACTGCCGCGCTGGCTTATACATTCTCACAGCGCCGCGATCTTGCTTTGACCTCTGGCCTGCTCGCGGTTTTCTCGGTCTTTCATTTGCCTTTTATGCCCGTCACCGACAACTATGGAATCTTTATGATTCTGGGCGGATTATATTTTTTGCTGGAGAGTCGCCCGCGAGCATGGTTTTGGCTGGGACTATTCGCGGGCCTGATGACGTTGGCGCGCAGTGATGGTCTGCTTTGGCTGGCGCTGACGTTCCTATTAATTCTATGGCGCGTCCGCGATGAGAAACGCTCTTTCGTTGATTTGATTCGTTTTGGCGCTTTTGCGCTTGTTGGATTCCTGATCATTATGGGGCCGTGGTACATTCGCAACTTGAACGTATATGGCACGCTGATGTCGCCCGGAGGAAGTCGCGCCTTGTGGCTTACAACTTATGATGAGACTTTTATTTATCCCGCCAGCAAATTGACGATGCAATCTTGGCTCGCCAGCGGTTGGATGGAAATTCTCAAAGTCCGTTTATGGGCGTTGTGGAATAACTTCCAAACCATGTTCGCCGCGCAGGGACATCTCATCTTGTTCCCATTTATTCTCGCAGGTATGTGGCATCATCGCAACGAACGGCGCGTTCAGCTTGGCTTTATAGCATGGATCACGTTATTTGTGGTGTTGAGTCTCGCGTTTCCATTTGCGGGCGTGCGCGGAAGTTTCTTCCACGCGGGGGCCGCGCTTCAACCGTTGTTTTGGTCGCTGGCGCCGATCGGACTGGAGTCGGTGGTGGCTTGGGCTAGGAGTCGCGGTCGGTTTACGAAGCAGGCTTTCGTTGTGTTTCGAGTCGCCATGGTCCAGATTGTGATTCTGCTTTCCATTTATCTGGTCTGGGTGCGAGTCTTTCAGAAAGGCTGGGATGAGGGAGAGTTGTCTTATCCCGGCGTAGAAAAATTTTTGGTGACGCAGGGAATCGAACCCGGCCAACCGGTGATGGTGTTGAACTCGCCTGGTTATTATCTGATGACGTTGCGACCCGCGATTGTTCAGCCGTATGGCGGCGTGCAGACTCTGCTGGAAGTTGCGGAGCGATATGATGTGAAGTATCTCGCCTTTGAGCCAGCCGGACGATTGCCATTGATTCGTGATTTATATGATCATCCACAATCGTATGACCAATTCGATTACCTCGGTGAAGTGAATGACATCCGCATCTTCAAGATCAAGTGATTCGCGCTTGACGCGCCTCGATTGGATCATCTTGGCGCTTGCCGTTTTGATCGGCGCGGGAATCTATTTGATCACAAGCGCGCTGACTTACAAGATCGGTTTCCCGCTCGATGATTCTTGGATTCATCAAACGTACGCGCGCAATCTTGCTGAATACGGTCAGTGGGCGTATCGCCTTGGTGTTCCGTCGGCAGGTTCGACCGCGCCGCTTTGGTCGGCATTGCTGGCCATTGGATTCTGGTTACATCTCGCACCGTACGCGTGGGCTTATTTACTAGGCGGTTTAACTTTATGGATGTTGGCCGCGGTTGGCGAAATCACTGCGCGTCGCCTTTTGTCCGCGTATCGGCCGCGTCTTCCTTGGGTCGGATTGTTGCTTGCTTTTGAGTGGCATTTGCTTTGGGCGGCGATGTCTGGAATGGAGACCCTGCTTCACGCGTTGATTTTGACCGTGGTGTTGGCTGCGCTGATGATGAACTCGCGTCGTTACTTGACCCTCGGCCTGTTGACCGGTTTAAGTGTTTGGGTCCGCCCCGATGGTTTGACTCTGCTCGGTCCCGTTTTATTGACGATTGTCTTGACTGAAAAAGACAACCCCGCGCGCTTCCACGCGGCCGTGAAATATTTGATCGGTTTCGGTGTGTTGTTTGTCTTTTATCTTTTATTCAACTTGATAATCGGCGGCACGCCGATGCCGAACACTTTCTATGCCAAGCAAGCCGAATACGCTTCATGGCAATCGCTCCCAATACTGCAACGACTCGGCCAGTTGTTTCTGCAATTGATGGTTGGTCCGGCAATTATTTTGTTGCCCGGCGCGATTGGCTGGTTGGTGACTTCGATTCGTCAGCGCGTGTGGGGAGCATTGTCAGGCATGATCTGGTTCGTGGGTTATCTTTGGCTTTATGTCTCGCGCTTGCCGCTTTATCAACATGGCCGATACATTATGCCTGCCATGCCGATCTTCTTTTTGTGGGGAATCCTCGCTCTTGTGAATTTTGTAGGATCCAAACAATTCGGCCGCTATCATTGGTTTGCGCAGACTCTCTGGCAGGTCAGTGCGGCCGCGGTTTATATGTTGTT
>DATKNJ010000051.1:0-6934 GCA_035541395.1 Anaerolineales bacterium | reverse complement strand
GACTATCAAGTGGTGTGTTCCACGCCCGGGCATATCATGGCGGGCATGGTCGCCAAAATGACCGTGGTCGCTCAATAACTGATAAAGAAGTCCCGCCGCAAGGCGGGGCTTCTTTTTTCGGATACAATCATCGTATGGATTCAGCCTCGCCGATCACCAGTCTTTCCAACCCGCTCGTCAAGCTGGCACGCTCCTTAAGACAGAAGAAAGCGCGCACTGAGACAAATCAATTCTTGGTCGAAGGACTTCACCATGTGGGCGAAGCGATTGAGTCGGGTTGGGGCATGGATGCGTTGTTGTACGCGCCGGATGTATTAACCAGCGACTTTGCACGCGACTTGCTTGAGCGCGCTTCTCGCCTCTCTCTGCGACTGCAACCTGTTTCCGCGCAAGTGATGGACTCCTTAACTGAGAAAGAGAATCCCCAAGGCATTCTCGCCATTGTCCGTCAGCGACGTGCGGGATTCGACTCTCTACAAAACCTGCAGCGACTCGTAGCCCTCGTCTCGCCACAGGATCCAGGCAACGTTGGAACGATTTTGCGCACGATAGACGCGGTTGGCACGGATGGGTTGTTGCTGCTCGATGGTGGCGTGGATTTGTATCATCCGACCGTTGTACGCGCCAGCATGGGCGCGCTGTTTTGGAAGTCGGTGGTGGAATCCACTTTTGATGAATTTATCACTTGGGCGCGCGCGAACAAGATTCAATTGATTGGCACATCCGCGCACGCCGCCGCCGACTATCATGAGTTTGTCCCGCGTTTGCCGTGGGCGCTGGTCTTAGGCAGCGAACAAAAAGGACTTTCCGCGAAGCAAATCGCGGCTTGTGATGCGACTCTTTCTTTGCCTATGCATGGCCGCGTCAGTTCACTGAATTTGGCTGTTGCAGCGGGCGTGTTGTTGTATCATTTTATCTAGGGCGCGCAGACGCTAAACGAAAAGACCTCCTCAACTGAGAAGGTCTTTGTTTACCGGGATCAATTATCGAGGCGGAATGAGCCGTTAGAATTCGTCCTCGTCCTCATCCAACCATTCTTCATCTTCCTCATCCGACTCGTCTTCTTCCCACTCATCGAGCTCTTCTTCTTCATCCCACTCTTCCGCTGCGGCAGCCTCCTCCGAGGGGGAATACGTGGCGCAGCCAGTGTCGGGGTCGAGCTCGACCGCCGCGGCACTGCAATAGCCCTCATCCAAAAACACACAATCCATGTAGTGACACTTAATACGAGGCATTCCTCCTCCTAATATTGTGGCTGACGTACCAGCCGAATGATGGACAAAATAAAGATAATGGTCATGGAAATTTGAGAGGTCAAACAGAACGGGCACAATGCTTTAATTAAAGCGATTTCAACGTAAATCAGCCAAACTGTGAACAGGAAGCCGGTCAATGCCATGCCGAAGAGCAGGAGTGTTCCGTTTTCATTGAAATAGCCGCCTCGGGTTTCGAGGTAGAAAACCGCCAGAAGCGCGCCATAACCGATCATCCCGATCACGGCCACGGGAACCCCATGTACTTCCGCGTAGATGCTGTTATTCACAACGCTGCAGCCACCGTTCCCGATACACATGCTTGCGTTATCGGTCAACTTATAGATGGTCATGTAAATCGACACCAGTAGACCAAGGATCGCGAACCCAACCGAAACTCTATATAACCATTTTTCCATGATTCCTCATAACATCCAAGCGTCTACTTCCCTATTAGCAGGCGCAGATTTTACACCAGCGGGGATAATAAGTAAAGCATTTGCGCGGGTGAGCGCCAGCAGGTTTGCCGACCCTTGATGTCCGCTCAGATATGCGGTCAGGACTCCGTTTTCCTGGCGGACTTCAGCGCGCAGATAACTTTCGCGTCCATCCGATTCGACATCTTCGCCGAGCCTCACGCGGACTGTCGGCCTGCTGGCCGCGCCCGATCCGCTCAGCCGCCCGAGCGCCGGACGCACGAAAACTTCAAAGCCAACGAACGCCGAAACCGGATTACCCGGCAGTCCGATGAACTTCACTCCACGATATTCTCCAAACGCCAATGGTTTCCCGGGGCGCATGTTCACGCGCCAGAAATCCATCTTGCCGTTTGACTCGATCACTTCTTTGACAAAATCGAACGCTCCTACGCTCACGCCCGCGGACGTGAGAATCAAATCCGCTTTTTGTTCGATGGCTTTTTCCAGCAGCGCTTCTACTGATTCGCGTTGGTCCGCGGCCACGCCGAGATGAATGACATCCACGTTCGCACTTTCGAGCAAGGCCGAGAGCATGTAGGAATTTGAGTCGTGAATCTTGCCTGGCGCGAGCGGCGCGTCCACGGGAATCAACTCGTCACCACTGGAGAGTAGCGCCACGCGCGGCTTGCGATAGACTGGAACCCTTGCCTCGCCGAGCATCGCCAGCAGACCGAGTTCCGGCGCGTTCAACACACGGCCAGCGCGCAATACAACTTCGCCCGCGTGCACATCCATTCCGCGCGAACGCGTGGAATCCCCAACTTTCACTGATTGAAAGATTTTCACTTGTTCGGGCGCGGGGAGGCCGGCTTCGCGGTTTTGGAAATCGGTATCTTCCACCGGCACGACTGCATCCGCGCCTTGCGGGAGCGGCGCGCCGGTCATGATGCGCGCGGCTTGGCCGGGCGCGAGGAAAACGGTCGGCTGTGAACCGGCCGGGATATCGGCGACCACACGCAGGGTTCGAGGAGAATCGGGCGCGGCGTTGGCCACGTCCGCGGCTCGTACGGCAAAGCCATCCATGGAGGAGTTGTCAAATAGGGGAAGGTCGGTTGCCGCGGCAACATCTGCGGATAATACGCGCTGCGCGCAACGATCCAAGGGCAGGTATTCTGCCTCGACGGGTTGAAAGTGGGTGAGGATGCGCTCGCGCGCCTCGGCGACACTGAGCAAGTTCATTTCTAAAGCGGCGAGATTATACCATTGTAGAGATTAGAGAATCGTGAATAATCAATAATAATTTTGTCCCGTCATCGCAAGCGACTCCGAGCTTGTTGAAGAGGAGGATGGCAATCCCCAAATGTTTTAGAGATTGCTTCGTTGCAATGATGGTTTAATTTTTGTACAGAAAAAGAGTAGGGACAGGCTATCCGGGATTCGTCCGTTGGGCTTCCATCACGTTGGGCAGGCTTTCGATGCGCGTGAGAATACGACTCAACTGCGCGAGATCGCGCACTTCAATAATCAGATTCAAGTCCGCAAGACTGCGATTCACTTTCACGCCCACATCCACGATATTGACGCCTTCGCCATCGAGCAGGCTCGAAATGTCGCCCATCAATCCCTGACGATCATAGGCCTTGATTTGAATCGGCACTGGGAAGGTGCGCTCGGCATGTCCCCAATCTACTTGCAAGAGCCGCTCGCGATCTTTCAAGCGCAAAATATTGGGACAATCCTGACGATGAATGGTCGCGCCGCGGCCGCGCGTGATGTAGCCCACAATTTGATCACCCGGCGTGGGGTTGCAACAACGCGCAATGGTCGAGTACAAACCTTTCAGGCCAACGACTTCTACTGCGTCGGTCGACGTGCTTTCAGAAACCGGCGCGGTGGCCGCGAGGATGTCGGCGTTCTCTTCGGCCTCTGAAAATTCTTTGATGATTTTGTTGACCGAGATATCGCCACAGCCCAACGCAATGAACATCTCGTCGGGCGTCTTGTAGTTCAGTTGGCGTGCCATCTTCTCGAAGTTGATCTCGTTGATGCTCAGCCGCTGCATTTCGCGTTCGAGCGTGGCGCGTCCTTGCGCGAGGTTTTGTTCGTCTTCCTGTTTCTTGAACCAAAAACGGATCTTGGATTTTGCGCGCTGAGTCTTGACCAAACCAAGATTGGGATTCAACCAATCGCGACTCGGCCCGCCACGCTTCGCGGTCAGGATTTCGACCTGGTCGCCGGTTTTCAGCTCTTGATACAGCGGAACGAGTTTCCCGTTAATGCGCGCCCCGCGACAGCGATGACCGATGTCCGTGTGAACATGATACGCAAAGTCAATCGGTGTGGAACCCGCAGGCAAATCGATAATATCGCCGCGCGGCGTGAAGATGTAAACGCGATCTTCGAACACGTCCGAGCGCATCGACTCGACGAATTCATCCGCGTCCTTCACTTCCGAGCGCCATTCCATCATGCTGCGCAGCCAGTTGATGCGCTGCTCATAACTTTTATCGGAACGCTTGCCGCCTTCTTTATATCGCCAATGCGCAGCGATACCGTATTCCGCGTTTTGGTGCATTTCTGTTGTGCGGATCTGCACTTCCAGCGGACGCTTATCATCATAGATCACGGCGGTGTGTAACGATTGATAGAAGTTATCTTTTGGCGCGGCGATGTAATCATCAAACTCGCCAGGGATCGGACGCCAGTGCGTACGGATCACGCCGAGCGCGGCATAGCAGGATGGCACATCCGGGACGATGAGACGCACGGCGCGTACATCGCGCACCAGATCGAACGGCTTGTCCTTTTGCTGCATCTTCTTATAGATCGAGTAAATATGTTTCGGGCGTCCGCTGATCTCGGCTTTGATGTTGTTATCTTCCAACAACTTGATGAGATTTTCTTTGATGGTTTCGATCTGCGCTTCGCGGTCCGGGCGGCGCTGGGCGAGTTGCTCTGCGATCTCTTTGTATTTTTCCGGGTTCACATAGCGGAACGCCAGGTCTTCGAGTTCCCATTTGATTTGCCAGATGCCGAGTCGATTCGCGAGCGGCGCGAAGATATCCAATGTTTCCTGCGCAATGCGCCTGCGCTTTTGCTCGGGCATGTAACCCAGCGTGCGCATGTTGTGCAAACGGTCGGCGAGTTTGATCAACACCACGCGCACATCATCGCCCATGGCGAGGAACGTTTTGCGCAATGTTTCGGAAACCAAGTCGGCGCGGCGACCCAGCGCAGCGGGCTGGTTGGGAGCAGCTTTCTCGTCTGTCTGACCGTCTCCGTTGTTGCGTTCGGCATGTTGATCGCCGCGTGAGACGCGCGGCAGGTTGGTCAGTTTGGTGACGCCATCTACGAGAGTCGCAACCGTATCGCCGAAATCGCGGCGGATGTCATCCAATGTAACGGTTGTGTCTTCCACCGTGTCGTGAAGAAGTCCCGCCACAATGACTTCCGGCGGGACTCGCAGTTCGGCTAAAATGCTGGCTACGGACAAACAGTGATTGATATATGGCTCGCCTGAAGCCCGCTTTTGTTCGCGGTGCGCCTCCTCCGCCACCCAGTACGCGCGTTGGATTAACTCGCGGTCGGCGATATTGTAGTTATCTGGTAACTGCTCCAACAGTTTTTCCAGCGGAATGGCAGCCATTGGGGTCTTCATGGTTTGTATTTTACACCTTCGGGCAAACGCTAGGATTCTCTTTAGTTCTTTTGAGTGGCTAATTTTATGGCCCTCAAATTATGTACCACGGAGCACACTGAGCACTGAGTCTTTTCCTTTGTTTTTCTCTGTGAGCTTTGTGATCTTTGTGGTGCGCCCTTTTGGCCACTCTCTAATTTCTCGGGGTTTGCTTATAATGAAGTCTCTGGAGAAGACGATGGCGACCATCAATAATGTTACCCGCTTGCTCGACTCGCGCAAAATTCCTTATGAGGCGCATGTCTTGCCGCCGGAAAAGTTGGGCGCGCTCGAAGTAGCTGAGTTGATGGGCGTTCCGCCTGAGCAAGTTTTCAAGACGATCGTGATCACACGCGAGAAACCCGGCAAGCCGATCTTAACGGTCATCCCCGGACCTTCGACTGTGGACTTGAAATTATTAGCCGCGTTCCTCGACGAGAAAAAAGTTCATCTGCCAACCGAGCGTGAAGCCGAGCAACTGACCGGTTTACAAGCTGGCGGCATTTCTCCACTGTCGCTGATCAATAAAGGTTTTCAAGTGGTGATCGATTCCGCCGCGCAAGAATACAAAGAGATTTATATCTCCGGCGGCCAGCGCGGCTTGGATATTAAATTGCCTGTGGACGCGTTGGCGAAATTGGTTAACGCCAAATTTGGAAAAGTCAGCCGAGTTGAATAATTACAGATGAACACGGATGAAAGATGATTTTTGATAAAAAGGTCGGAGAATTTCTCCGACCTTTTTATAACGATTAAAGTTTTCGTTTCATGATTTAGATTTTGAAAAGTGAACTGGCCTCTGCGCGCGAAAAATGCGTACGATACGCGGCGGTTTCAGCCAGAATTCCTTTGAGCGCGATATATAACTCTTTTTGCAAATAGAGATTGGATTCAGAATCTCCGGCTTCGAGTTTTACCTCGTCCGCTTCTACATCAACTTTGAGATGGCCGCCAGCCTTGAGCCATTCCAGCCCGATTCGGATCGCGGCTTCACGCGCCGCCATCGCCGCGGCTAACTCTTGAACCGTTGTTTTTCCGCCGCGTTGATTCAACGCGAATTTGGCGAGTCCCGCTAAACGCGTCAGGAACGCCTCGGGTTTCTCTTCGGTGGGCGCAAGCGCCACGAGATACACTTTGCGCGGCCGCGCTTTGTCCATCATGGTGCGCAGCTCGGAGGGTCCGGGCGGAGGCGTGTAAATTGTCAATTCATCGGAGGGGGAAAGGTGGAATCGATCCACGCCATTCACTTGTTTTTTTTGTTCGCCCTCCGCGAAGATTTGTGCGTTCAGTGATTTGAATTTCTCGATTTGGAAACGTAAGTCGATCACCTCGGACTTCGGCGTTTTGATTTCAATTGCTGGCTCTTGAATGACTCGATATTCTTCGAATTGAAGCGTTAACTGTTTTTGGCAGCGATAACTATTGGCGCGTAATGAAAAAGCTATATCGATTGTGCTGCCTTCTTCGGGCAACTCTTCGCCCGCGCCGTTCCACCACAAGAGGCCTTGTTCCGATCCCGCTTCATCGGCCACGATCAAACGACGATGCTCTTTTGTCTTTCCGATTTCTTTAACCGATCTCAGCGT
>DATKNJ010000050.1:0-7390 GCA_035541395.1 Anaerolineales bacterium | reverse complement strand
TCCTCGCAAGTCGTTGGACGATTTAAAGTTAAGCGCGAATCCACTCGTGATCGTAGCTGAATCAGTGGAGAAGCCAGGCAACCTTGGCGCGATCTTGCGCACCGCCGACGCGGCCGGCGTGGACGCATTGCTGGTTTGCGACCCGCGCGTGGATCTGTGGAACCCGAACGTAGTACGCGCCAGCCGCGGCGCGTTGTTCTCGGTGCCAGCGATCGAGGTGGATAATACGTCGGCGTTGAATTGGCTGAGGTCAGGAAGGATGCGGATTCTGGCGGCCACGCCATCCGCTGAAGTGTCGTACACATCCGTTGATCTGAGTCGGCCTGTAGCGATAGCAGTCGGGACTGAAGATGAGGGGTTGTCCAATTTCTGGATGGAGGAAGCGGATTTGAAAGTCCTGATTCCGATGCGAGGCAAGGTCAACTCATTGAATGTTTCGATCGCGACTGCATTGATCGTTTACGAAGCGGTTCGGCAGAGGAACAATGTTTGAAACAAAAATAATTTCCGAAAACCCAGATGTGATCGCGCCGGACGGCTCGGACGTTCGAATTCTTTTGAGCCTCTCTGGCGGAAGCATGGCACACTTCTCACTGGCAGCAGGAAAAACTTCGGTCGCGGTGGCGCATTTCGCAGTTGAAGAGATTTGGTATTTTCTCGGCGGCTACGGCGAGATGTGGCGCAAATTAGATGAGCAGGAAGAGATCGTCAATGTGGAAGCTGGCGCATGCATCACCATCCCGAAAGGCACGCATTTTCAATTTCGCTCCATAGGTCCGGATTCGCTTTCTGCGATCGCGATTACCATGCCGCCATGGCCGGGTGAAGGCGCGGCGTATCAGGTGCAAGGGATTTGGTAAGCGCGAAATTGTGATAGAAAACCGAGAGGCTCTTTCGGAATAACGGGGTTACAATCACTAAACTTTTTGCCAAATCAAATGACTGGCCGAGTGAAAAGCCAGTATCAAGGAGAGTACATTATGAGTGACACAACAGAGTCTAACGAATTGTCGCAGATGATCGCTTCGTTTTTCAAGCGTCCAAATGTCCGACAAGAAACCATCTCTGTCGGCGGAGGGATTCCCTTTGGGTTTGAAAGTGTTTCCAATTCCGCGCTCGGAATCGGAGGCGCGTATGGAACCTGGGGAATGAGTTACGACAATTCAACTCTGCCAAGTTTGGTTGAGCATCGTTTGGGTGCGCCCTTTTCCAAAGAAGAAATGATGGGATTGGGCGATCTGGGATTCGTCAGCCGACATCACACACCGGATCTGACCAAGGAAGAGCATCTCGAACTGGAACTGGAAGTTGGGTCGCGTTTGCTGAAAGAAGCCGCGCAAGCCAACGGTTGGGATGTGAGCGAAGTGCAAGCCGTCCTGATCGGCATGAGCGGACCGGTCTCCACAGATTATGTAGAACAGATCGCACGTCGCGCGGGCATCCCCGAGCATGCACTGAAAGTCAGTGTGCACAAAGCCTGTGACGGTTCGGTCGGAGGCTTGAACCTGTCTTTGAATCCAGGCTTGGCTGCGCCCGGTCAGATGAATATCGCCGAAGAACTTCACGGCAAGAAAGTATTAATCGGCGGCATCGAAGGGCTGAGTCGCTTTACGCAATATTCTCACGACAAAAATGCTTTGCAGCTATTCGGGAATGGCGCGGGAATCATCGGATTGGTTCCGGGCGAATCGATGAAATTCATTACCGGCAAAACGTTCGAGAACTTTGACGAAGAGGGCGTATTGGCTGTGCGCATGGACTATCCTTACACGGGAGAACGCGTGCCCGGTCATTCTCTTGTGGAAGTAACTCAACACGGACAATCGATCCGCGTAGCCGGTTTGATGCATGAACCCAAAGATGGTATCTCAGTTGAAATGGCCGGGCCGATGGGCATGGTCAAGTTGTTTGTCCGCACCGGCGTGCAAGTGGTATCCGATGTGTACACGGCCTATCAGGAGATGATGGCCAAACTTGGACAGCCCACTCAGATCGCGGTGGCGATTGTGCATCACGCCAATTACAAGATCAATAAATTGAAGGAAAAACACCTCGCCAATTTGAACATCAAGTTCCCCATGCCGTGGCTATTGAGCGAATTTGGCAACGTGAGCGCGGCCAGCAATATGATCGCGTTCTTGCGCGAACTGCCGAACTTGAAACCGGGCCAACATATTTTGTTCGACGGTTTCGGCGCGGGCACGTATTATGATGTGCTGGCAGTGTCATTGGGCGGTTGAATTTTCCTGCATGCGAATCAAAACAAGGTCGGCTTTCCCAGCCTTGTTTTGATTTCAAACCCAATCACTCGTAATGGACCGCTTCGAGAATGCGCACACTGGCTGCGCGGCGCGCGGGAGCGATCGCGGCCAGCTGTGAGACAACCAACGCGATCACCAGGCTGGTGATCACCCCCGAGGCGGGCAGAATAAAAGTCATCCGATAACCGGACATGGTGGTCATCCCTATGAATAGAATCCGCGCCAGCACAATCCCTGTAGCCAATCCCAGGATTCCACCAATCACGCCCATCAACATGGCCTCTGCCAGCACCATTTTGACAATTTGTCCTCGTGTGGTGCCAATGGCGCGCAGCATGCCTATCTCACGCGTTCGCTCGATGACGCTCATCGTCAGGGTGTTGATCACACCCAGCGATCCCACCACAATCGAGATCAGGGCAGTGACGTCGAACATGCGAAAGGCCTGGTCCATCAACTTGAATACCTGGTCGCGAATCGCCTGGTTTGAGATCAGGGTTAGATGATAGCGAACACCATAGAGTGAGTCGATGGAGTTCCGCACATCCGAGGCCTGCACGCCACTATCCGCTTTGACCAGCAATGCATTCGCATCGCGAATATCGAAGTAACGCTGCATGTCATCCCAACTGCCCTGAACCACCAAGCCCTGATTGTAAAAATCCACGACCACACCGGCGATATCAAAATTCTCATAACCTCGTCGTGTTTGTAAGCTGATCGTGCCACCGGGAGCGAGGTTGTAACGATCGGCTAGGACCGTGGAAACAAAAACCGCCCGCCCCGCCTTCAATCGCTCCAGCGCCTGTTTGGGATCGACCTGATCGCCGCTGAAAACAAAATTTGTAACGTGGGAATAGGCTGCCACATCGATCGCCATAAAGTTAATGGTCTCTTTTTCTCCCGCAGGAGTCTTCCAATCTACATTGAAGTAACGCAAAGGGGCCACCTCGTAGACACCGGGAACACTTTTCAACCGATACTGTAAATCGCTTCTGAGCCGCACCGTGGAGGTCACGTAGATATCGCCGCCCAGATACGCTTGTATCCATGTGCGCAAATCGGCTGCAAAAGACTCGGTCATACCGCGCACCATGATCACCATGGCAACGCCTACCATCAACGCGGCAACCGTCAGGGTGGTGCGGAGGCGGGAACGTTGAACGTTTCGGCTGCCCAGACTCCCGCTTGATCCATAGATCAATTTGATGACAGGTCTCGAGATGATCTCCCACACGCCGACCGTGACTGGGATCAGCAAAGTAGCGCCGCTGAATAATCCGAAAACAGTCAGACTCCCAAGCCGGAATTGCACATCATAAGGAAACGGGTTTGCAATGAGCAAGTAGATGGAACCACCTAGCAAAATGATACCGAGAATCCAGCCATATTGGATCAGCCAACCTTCTTTCGATTTACCGCGTACGCGTAAGGCTTCAATGGGCGAGATTCGACCGGCTTGGATGGCGGGGAGGAGCGCAGCCAGGAATGTGACACCGATCCCGATGGACATGCTGACTGTGATGTCACTGGGAGAAACGATGACGGCGCCCAATTCCTGATTCATCATCGTCGACATAAGGTCGGTCAACCCGCGCGCCAGGAAAATGCCTAAGCCCACACCCAAGGCAGAGCCAATAATCCCTAGGAAGCCGGCTTCCACTAAAACCTGGCTGATCACTTGCCGCCTCGTCATGCCGATGGTTCGCAGCATGCCGAATTCGCGCGTTCGTTCCACCACTGTCATGGCAAAGGCATTGTAAATCAGGAACGCGCCGACGAACAACGCGATGCCGCTCATGAAATTAAGGCCAATCTGATAATTTTGCAGCATTTGAGTCATGCGCTCACCCTGACCCGACGGGTAGGTGACTGCGTAGTTATCCCCGATTTTTTGCTGGACTGCGGCGCGTAATTGAGCCAGTTCAGCCGTGCTGGGATTCGGATTGGACGGTACGATGTCAACTTGGTCGATCTCGTCTGCGCGGTTGAACAAACCCTGCGCGGTTTCGAGCGGGATCACGCCAAAGGAGCCATTGTTGGTTTTACCGGGGCCATCCCTCGCCATCAGCCCCACGACTTTAAGCTCTTTACTGCCATTTGGCGTGATGATCTTGATCAGGTCATTCAGTTTGATCTTCTCATCCTTGGCATAATTCTCGACCAGCACGATCTCACGCGCCTTAAGATCGTTTGAAAGAAACCGGCCTGCTGTCAGCTTGTATCCCCGCGTCTGAGTCTCCAATGTGGGAACCACACCGTGCAGCAATAAACCGCCGCCGCTGGCTCCAAAAAAACTGATATTGATTTGATTGCTGGAGGCTTTATCGGCCAGGTCGGTGGTTTCGATTACGAGCGGATCAGCGATAAGCACCCCGCTAATCGACTGCATCTTGATGAGGATGTTATCCGAGAATCCGCTTTGATCGGCGCTGGAGGAAGTCATCACGAGTTTGGCGCGGCCGGAGGTACTTTGGAATAAATTCAAAATCGAATCCAACGCGGTCTGGTTGGTTGCCTGAATGGAGAGCATCCCCGCCACACCCAGGATGATTCCAAAGGCGCTGAGCAGGAACCTCAGCGAACGAGCTCGCATGGAGCGCAAGGTTAGTAGGCGAAACAATCGCATATCAGGCTTCCAGCCTTTCCATCGTGCTCATAATGCTGCGCAGGCGTTCGGCCAGCGCCTCGCCTTTACGCGGATGGAGTTCTTCGACGATATTTCCATCCCGCAAGAAGGTGATCCGATTCGCATACGCCGCAGCCTTTGGGTCGTGCGTCACAACGATCACGGTTTGATGGAATTCATCGCAGGAGCGGCGCAAAAGCTCCATGATGGCGGTACCCGTTTTGGTATCCAGATTGCCCGTGGGTTCATCAGCCAGCAAGATGGCAGGTTCGGTAATCAAGGCCCGGGCAATGGCCACGCGCTGCTGTTCGCCGCCAGAGAGTTGATCCGGTTTGTGAGTCCGACGGTCGTTCAGACCAACCAGTGTCAACAAATCCTTCAGGCGTTCTGCGTATTTGCGCGGATTCTTTCCGTCGATGATGACCGGCAGCAATATGTTTTCTTCAGCGGTAAGAGTGGGCAGAAGGTTAAAGAATTGAAACACGAAGCCTACGTTATGACGTCTGACCAACGTGGACTTGCGTTCCGAAAGCTTCGCAAGGGATTGTTCAGCCAGTGTGATATTTCCGCTCGACGGGGAATCCAATCCGCCCAGCAAGTGCAACAGCGTCGATTTCCCACTTCCGGACGGACCCATGATGGCCACAAACTCCCCCTTTTCCACTTGAAAGTTAACCCCATCCAGAGCGTTGACTTTGTGCTGACCCAGTTTATATTGCTTGCTGATTTCGTGTGCTTCAAGAACTGGCATAGCTACTGCTCCTCAAGGTTTTTTGTATGGATCAACACTTCGCCATTATGCCCGTTCACCGTGACGATCGTGTTGTCTTGTAATTTGCATGCGCCAGCCACAGAGACGACCGCTGGAATGTTATATTCACGCGCCACGATCGAGCTGTGAGAGAGCATGCCGCCTGACTCAGATACTACCGCGCCGGCGCGCGCAAAAAGCGGCGTCCAGCCCACATCCGCATAAGGGATTACAAGCACATCGCCCTGTCGGACTTTATTGAAATCTTTCAAGCCGCATACTACTGTCACCGGGCCGGTGTAATGACCGATCGAGGTGGGCACGCCCAGCAATTTGTCTTGTGAAGGATCTTCGATAGGCGGTGGGTCTTCCCCGTAAATCACTGGCGGCAGGATGATATTCTCGAATCTTTTGATATCGGATTTGTGCCGTGTAATAACCGCCCGTGCGTCAAAGCCATCCGCTTCATTTCTGACAAGTTGCCTGATCTCCGCATCCCGGAGATAGAACACATCCTGAGCATTATCGATGAAACCGCGCCGGACAAGATACCCGCCGAGAGCCAGGTAGAAATAACGAAATAATCCATAGCCATATGTATATATGGAACTGATCTGTTCACGCAAAAGACGAAAAGCCCGCGCCCGACGATAGAATAAGCCTACCGGTAAGCGTTGCATGAGATTTAGTTTGATATCTTCAAAACGAATCTTTGTGTTTTTGCCCCCCGCATCCGGTGTAAAGTTGACGATCAGGTTCAATACCACATCCGGCGTTTCTCGCCATGGTACCGCGGAAAAATCGTTTCCGTTATCGCTGAAGTGACCAAAATGCTCGATAAAATCAAGCACCCTATTTTGGAACCTCTCAATACCCGGGATTTGAAGAAATTCCTGATAGGTGCTTTTACAAATTTGCTGCTGTGTAACCAAATCAAGCAACACAAATTCTTTATGCAGGAGGTGCAAATGATGATTGGGATCGTATGCATCAAGCTCAGGTAAATCTGCTGTCAGATCGAATTGGGCAAACTCCACGCCTCGTTGTTTTAGTTGACCTGCCAATACACGGTTATACATCATCATCAACATTGGGCCGATAATATTAAAGTAAGCCGCATCTTGAGTGATCGCATATAATCGTTCAAGACGATCAAACAATTCCGGCACATCCATCTCAGCTGCGTGCTGGAAATCAATCGTGGCGAACCGGGTACGCAACTCTTCGATGGCTCGCCTCATCTTCGCTTCAAAAAACCATTTATCCCACAGAAAAACGATCAAACTGGGGAGCCGCAGCAGTGTTTTAAGGGTGATATGCATCGATGGTTTGTTTGTGCCTGGAGGTGTGATGCCCATAAGTGTTTCGACGGAGTCGGCGGGCACGCCCACTTCCTGAAAGATATGGCCAATTGTCCCCATGTTGAAATAGACGCGGTAATAGAATGGTTGGGCAAGATCTTCAGGCTTGACCTTGGTGTTCCCTACCATCTCCGTTAAGATACGAACCCACATTGAGCACACCAACGGAATATTGACCGATCCGATCAGTGGTTTGATGATGCCCGGCAGCATTCCCTTCGAGATGTGATTCGAATACACGTTGCGATGATTCAACGTGGTGATCTCGCGCGCTTGCAGCCAGAATAAGTCGTGACCGTCGTATACCCACTCCAAGTCTACGTGAGCTTTAAACTTCGATGCGATGCTGCGTGTACCTTCCACCACTTGATCGATCAAAGCAGGGGGG
>DATKNJ010000049.1:0-3025 GCA_035541395.1 Anaerolineales bacterium | reverse complement strand
TTCCGGTTATCACTCTTTTGCCGAAACCTTCGATCAGCATTTGGCAAATGCCTGCCCGTGAATTAATGCTTGGCGCGAAATCCATCCCATACCGATAAAATGGGTTTGGGATTCCCATCTAAATCGATCATGCCCATGTGGCTAAACCAGTTCAACGTATCTTGCCCCGATTTCATTTGCGATGAATACGAGTTCATGTCAATATCGTTGATGAGAATGTAAATCCAAAATTTCAAGCGCGCGCCGAGCTGCGTGTGGATTGCGTTGATGTAATCGATCTGATCTTGCGACGAGCCGCCGAACGGCGGAATCGGCTCGGAACTGAATCCGCCCTCGGCAACGGCCAGCGGCTTTGAGGTCCGCGTGAGAAGCGGCGTGTAATAGTCAGCGGGAATATCCGCCGCGCTTTTGAACGCCGCAAACGGATAAGTTGAGATCACCCATAAATCCAAATGTGGCTCGAAGGCCTCGGCCAAATTCCATTTTGTGCCGTAAGGTTTGCCTTCTGCCGCGCCTTGAATTAAATTGTTCAAATCTTCCCATTGAAACGTCACGAAGATTTGTGTGTTTGGCGCTTCGGCTTTGACTGCCGCGTAGGTCTCGTTATATAGGCTGAGATAATTTGGGAAATCATTTGGATAGGCATCGGCGTATGTGTTGATCTCAGAAGCCAACCCGAGATAGCGCGGATGGAATTCGCGCACAATGCGCAGCGTGAAATTTTTGAAGGCCGCGCGCACATCGGGATTGGCGAAGCTGGCTTGCCATCCGGTTGGCAGACCGGAAAACTCGCGTCGGTTCAGACCGTTGAGCGGATCTACGACAAAAATCGGCTCAATGTGATTTTGGCTGGCGAGAATCAACTGATTGGTGAGATCGGTAATGGTTTTGGATTGACCATCTGCGCTGGAGACAAAATCGATCCACGGAATATTTTGCTGAATTAATACCACGTCCGCGTGTTGGCCGATGCGCTTATAAGTATCGAATACACTTTGCAAACTGACGCGCGTTGGTGAAGGGAAGAAGCCGTAAACAGTTCGTCCTGAGTCGAAGACTGAATTTTGAGGGGTAGGCGGTACTTTGGGAGTCTGGTCAGAACAAGCAAGCGAAACGATGACGAGAATGGAAAGTACAACAATAATACGACGCATTGAGTCTCCTGTTATGTATTACAAGATAGAAGACTCAAATGTTGCAGTATTTATCTTTTTAAGAAGTGCGATCTTGAGAAACCGCCATTAAATCTCGGCGACTAACTTATCGCGCCTTTATTGGTTGTTTGCGATTTCCGAATGCGGTGATAAGCACCATGATCAAACCAAGTCCACCGAGAATCAGGCTTTCGATGATCACGGGTTTCAGCATTTGCCCGACGATTGCAGAAGCCAATTGACTACTGTCACTTAATAAGATTGCCGGAAGATAAGATGAAAGTCTTCGTGCGAGAAGTTGCGAAAGAACCAATCCTACAAATGGGCCGCCAATGAGTCCCGATATGAGGCCCATGAAGCCAGTGATCAGAAACGGAAATCCCCACCATTGTAACCAACCGCGCAGGCTTCGCACGGCAAGTAAGGTCAGAATGAAAAGCAAGCCCAGTGGCAATAATGGACTCCAGCGCATGATGAAGCGCGCGATCTTTAATCGTTCCCGCAAGTTGGGTTTTCCGGTTGCAGAGTCGGCACTGGCGAGTGTGATCGAATCGGGAATAGCAGCGGTGGCCAATTGCAATTGCGCGTGGATGATCGGCCTGATGATTCCGTCCGCGGCTTCCGGCGGATTGCACAGTGAGATTTGTCCTTGCGAGAGAACCGCCAACGTCATTTGTGTGATCTGTTGAAGTGTGCAGTCTGGCTGGGTGCGCATGAGATCGATCACGGCTTGTGTGCCTTCGTTACCAGCCATGTGTTGTTTCAACGGCGTCAAAGAAACCTGTGCCGAGTCTGCTTTATCGTTCAAATAAGCGAAGAGCGAACTCAAGGCTTCATCGCTCATCGTTTTGAGTGTTTCAGGCGGCAACAACGCGCGGATAAAAGTTTCCCAGTTTTGGGCTGTTAGGCCGCGCATGGCGAGGGGCAGGCTTTGCGTTTGCAGTGGTGATGTCAACGAATCGGCCAAGATGGCGGGAAGACGTTCGTAAAAGTTATCGTTGGCAAAAGCCTTTTGATATGTTTCTGCGTTGAATGCTTTTCTTTCCAAGTTAAACAGAAACAACGCGAGTAAAGCGCTGATCACAAACAGGATCGCAAAGATAAAGGCCAGGCCTTTCCGAACGCCTTCCATTGATTTTTATCTTATCTTTTCTTTGCTGATCACTTCCACGTAATCGTGCAGGACGATGTCGTTTCCTGAGACGCCGAGCAGGTCGATCAATTCGTTGGTCAACTCGGCTTTGCGCTCGGCATCTTTGCGGCTCCACGTGCGGCTCTTGACTTCGAGGAAATGTCCCATATCTGGTTTGAGCACCTGATCGAGATTCACGAAAAATTCCGTATCCTTGTAACGGATGTGCCAGCGCAGACGATCCTTCTCGATTGCGACTTCATCTTTCGGCGTGAAGTATTCGCGATAGAAACGTAGCGTATGCACAGCAGGTGCCAGGAAGCGACTGCGCGAAAGCAGTACATCGTGTTCCAGTTGACTTTCACGCTTCTGGCCAATCAGCGTCAGGCGTGAGCGCACGTTGACCGTTTCGCCTTTTTCATCCATCAGGCCGTCTTCTCGGAAGCGCAGATAGCCTTGTGCGGAATCGTCGAAGGAGAAATAGTTATCGAATTGACGATAATGTTTGAAAGCGGTGATCTCGATTTCAGGCCGCTTCAAAGCTTGGACCACGCGATCTGGTTCCGTTACCTTGACTTTGGTTTGCACCTCGAAGGATTCCTCCTCACGCGAGCCGCCGAGAGCGATCAACTTCGACAACACCGATTGCTCGCGTTCGATCAGGAACGAGTCGATTTTGCGGGCGACATCCTGTGCCTGCGCAAGCAATTCTTCCTCTTGGAGAGTCAATAATTTGTAA
>DATKNJ010000048.1:0-17203 GCA_035541395.1 Anaerolineales bacterium | reverse complement strand
GTTCTACATTCGGACGATGGATGTAACAGGAGACATCACGTTGCCGGAGGGAGTGGAGATGGTGATGCCAGGGGATGATGTGAACCTGACGGTGCAGTTGATTGTGCCGGTGGCATTGGAGCAAGGCTCGAAGTTTGCGATTCGGGAAGGCGGTTTGACCGTCGGTGCCGGTGTCGTAACTAAAATCTTGGAGTAGGTGACACATGGCGAAGCAAAAGATCCGTATCCGTTTGAAAGCATATGACCATCGTGTCCTCGACCAATCTGCCAAGCGGATTGTCGAAACCGCTGAACGCACTGGCGCTCATGTAGTTGGGCCCGTGCCCTTGCCAACTAAGACAGAACGATTTACAATACGTCGCTCGACTTTCATAGATAAAGACTCACACGAGCACTTTGAAATCCGTACCCATAACCGATTGATCGATGTTCTTGATCCTGATTCAAAGACGATCGACATGCTGATGCGTTTGAATCTGCCGGCGGGCGTGGATATCGAAATTAAAATCTAGTCGATAAGTTCAACGCATGTTGGATTTATAGAGACAGCGCAAGAGCGGGTCCACGAGCGGATTAAAAATATACGCTCCACTCTTTGACCTTCTGACTGCGCTGCACGGAGATGATGCAGCCGAAGCCCCGGCTGACAGTCTCGTCAATAAAATTTTGAAGGAGAAAATATCGTATGTTGAAAGGGCTAATTGGAAAGAAGATTGGCATGACCCAGATCTTCGATGAGCAAGGCGCCGCCTATCCGGTGACGATCGTCGAAGCTGGGCCATGTTACGTTACCCAGGTGCGCGCGCCTGAAAAGGAAGGCTATTCGGCTGTGCAGTTGGGCTTCAGTGAAGTCAACCCCAAGCGCTTGACAGGCGGCCAGTTGGGTCACCTCAAGACCAATGAGCTTCCTCCTTTGCGCTTCCTGCGCGAGTTCCGTGCAAAAGAACATGGACTGAAAGTTGGCGACAAAGTAACTGTAGAGGTCTTTGCCGTAGGCGAACGCGTGGATGTGATCGGCGTTAGCAAGGGCAAGGGTTTTGCAGGCGCTGTGAAGCGCTACCATTTTCATGGTATGAACGCCACACATGGTACTTCGGATCGCAATCGTGCGCCGGGTTCGCGCAGTTCCGGCACCACACCCGGTCGTGTGTATAAGGGTTCGCGCGGCGCTGGTCACATGGGCATGGATCGTGTCACTTCGCAGAATTTGAAAGTTGTCATGGTGGATGCGGAGCGGAATCTGCTGGGCGTGTACGGCGCGGTACCCGGGCCAAAAGGCGGCCTCATTCTGATCAAAGAGGCGCGCAAGCAGTAAGCGCGGATACTGGAACAGGATTAACCATGAAAGTAGATATTTTTAACATGGAAGGCAAGAAACTTCGCGAGATCGAGTTGCCCGCGAAAGTTTTTGAGGCCCCAATCAATATAGACCTGATGCATCAGGCTTATATTCGTCAGATGGCGAATGCCCGCCTCGGAACTCACGATACCAAGACTCGTTCGGAAGTTTCCGGTGGTGGTCGCAAGCCGTGGAAACAAAAAGGAACTGGCCGTGCCCGTCAAGGGTCAACGCGTGCCGCGCAATGGGTTGGCGGTGGTCGTATCCATACGCCGCATCCGCGCAGTTATGAACAACGCATGCCGAAGAAAATGCGTCAGGCAGCACTGCGCTCTGCTTTGAGCGCCAAGGCTTCAGAAGCTGGAATCGTGGTGGTGGAAGATTTCAATTTTGAGGAACCCAAAACAAAGTTCATGGCGGACGCGTTGAATAATTTGGTCGGTGATGCCAGTGCCTTGGTTCTGATGCCTGAGAAGGATCAGGCTTATGAGAACGTGGTGCGAAGTTCCAACAATATTGGTGATGCCAAGATTTTGTTGGCCGGTTATGTGAATATTCGTGACGTGCTCGGTTATGATAAAGTTATTTTGCCGCTCAAGACTCTCGACGTCTTGGCCGCTCACCTCGGATAGGAGCCAGATATGATTACGATTTATAACGTTTTGCTCCGTCCATTGGTCACTGAGAAATCCAGTTATCAGTCTGGAAAGTTAAGCCAATACGCTTTTGCAGTTGCGAATGAAGCGACTCGTACCATGGTGAAGGATGCGGTTGAAACCTTGTTCGATGTGAATGTTACGCGTGTGAATATTATCAATGCACCCGCCAAACGTAGCCGTCGCGCTCGCAGCCGCCGCTTGTTGGTGCGCCGCGCGGCTTACAAGAAAGCGATTGTGACGCTAGCCGAGGGGCAATCCCTCGAGATCTTTGAAGGGGTGCAGTAATGCCAGTTAAAAAATATAAACCGGTTACGCCGGGTCAGCGCGGAATGACCGGCTACACCTTCGAAGAAATTACCAAGTCTGTGCCCGAGCGCTCGTTGCTTGTGCCGCTGCGCAAAAGTGGTGGTCGCAATGCATATGGTCGCGTAACAGTTCGCCATCGTGGCGGCGGCGCTCGTCGTTTCATCCGCGTGGTGGATTTCAAACGCGAGAAGCACGAGATTCCCGCCAAGGTTGCTGCGATTGAATATGACCCGAATCGCACGGCTCGTTTGGCGCTTCTTTATTATGCTGATGGCGAAAAGCGATATATCGTCGCTCCGCTCGACCTGAAAGTTGGTGATACAGTCATGGCCGGTCCGAACGCTGAAATTCGTTCCGGTAACTCGCTGCCGATTGCCAACATTCCTGTTGGTACTTTGATCCACAACATTGAAGTGCGCGAAGGAAAAGGCGGACAGTTGGTTCGGTCCGCGGGTGGCGCGGCGCAGTTGCTCGCCAAAGAGGGCGACTTCGCTCAAATTCGTATGCCATCCGGTGAGGTCCGCTTGATCCGTCAGGTTTGTTACGCGACGATAGGTCAGGTTGGAAATCTCGATCACAGCAATGTCAAATTGGGTAAAGCCGGCCGCAAGCGCCATAAAGGTGTTCGCCCAACCGTGCGCGGCTCGGCTATGAGCCCACGCGATCATCCGCATGGTGGTGGCGAAGGCCGCCAGCCCATCGGTATTTCCAGTCCGAAAAGCCCGTGGGGTAAGCCTACGCTTGGCAAACGGACTCGTCGTAACAAGAAGACTGATCAATATATCGTGCGTCGCCGCAGCAAGAACAGTCGCTAGGAACTAGAGGTACGAGATTATGTCCAGATCATTGAAAAAAGGGCCTTTCGTCGAGCCGAAGTTGCTCAAGCGCATCGAGGCGATGAATCAGAAAGGTGAGAAAAAAGTCATCCGTACGTGGAGCCGCGCATCTGTGATCTTTCCACAGATGGTGGGACACACGATTGCCGTCCACGATGGACGCCGTCACGTGCCGATCTATATTACCGAAAACATGGTCGGCCACCGTTTAGGCGAGTTCGCCCCGACGCGTACCTTCCGTGGTCATATGGCCGGTGAGAAAGCCGCCACCACGACTACGGCGGAATAGGAAAAACAGTCATGACAGATATTCATGCTCAACTGCGTTTTCTTCCTCTCTCCGCTCAAAAGGCGCGTTTGGTTGTTGATTTGATTCGCGGCAAGAGCGCTAATGAAGCCTTGGAAATTTTGCGCTTCGCTAATAAGGGCGGGGCGTTGCCAGTGCGGAAACTGGTTGCTTCGGCAGTGGCTAATGCAGAAGAAAACTTCGGTATCAGCCGCGATGATTTGTATGTTGCAAAAATCTTTGCTGACGAAGCGCCTACGCGTAAGTGGCGTCGCTTTGGTGCGCGCGGCCGTTTCAAGCCGATTCTGCGCCGCAACTCGCATGTGACAGTTGTTCTGCGCGAGCGCGGAGCATAGAGGAGAAATTATGGGTCGTAAAGTTCATCCGATTGGGATGCGTCTCGGAATCAATCAACCTTGGCATGGCCGCTGGTTCGCAGAAGGTTCTCAATATCGCCAGCAACTTCACCAGGATTTCGCTATCCGAAGTTTGTTGCTGGGCAAAACCTCCAAAGGCGGCGCGGCGGCCAATGCAAAGGTCCGCGCGTTGCGTAAAGGAATGCCCGATACCATTTTGAATGGGAAAGCTGGTGTTTCACGCATAGATGTGGAACGCACGCCGGGAAAAATTCGGGTTGCCATTCATACAGCCAAGCCCGGTATTTTGATTGGTCGCAAGGGCGAAGGTGTGAAGAAAATCCGTTCCGCGCTCGAAGAATTGATCGGCAAGAAGATTGATCTTGATATTAAAGAGATCGAAGCGCCGGATACCGATGCCATGCTGGTCGCTTATAACATCGCTGACCAGTTGGAACGCCGTATTGCTTATCGCCGCGCGATGAAGCGCGCGATTCAGCAAGCCATGCGCCAGGGCGCGTTGGGAATCAAGATTGCTGTTGGCGGCCGCTTGGCTGGCGCCGAAATGGCTCGTGATGTTTGGCTGCGCGATGGACGCGTTCCGTTGCAGACTCTGCGCGCCAATATTGATTTTGCCATGGCGGAGGCCACCACCACGTATGGTCAGATCGGAATCAAGGTCTGGGTTTACAAAGGTGAAGCGGTACCCGAAGTTGAAGAAAAAGTCGAAGCAACGGAAGGCGTATACGTCAGCGAGTAATCGCGGCGTTGCTTCGAGGATAAGGTTGTCATTATGTTGATGCCAAAACGTGTTAAGTGGCGCAAGCAAATGCGTGGTCGCATGAGAGGAAAGGCCCTGCGTGGTGCAGAGATTTCCTTTGGCGAGTATGCTTTGCAGGCGCTTGAACCGGGCTGGGTGACCGCCCGTCAAATTGAAGCAGCCCGTCGTACGATTGTCCATGAGATGAAACGCCGCGGCAAAATCTGGATCCGCATCTTTCCGGCCAAAGCTTATACTCATAAGCCGCCGGAGACTCGTATGGGTTCCGGTAAAGGCAATGTGGAATACTATGTGGCAGTGGTCAAGCCGGGTCGCATTATGTTCGAAGTTGGCGGTTTGCCCTCCGATATTGCCTTGGAGGCTTTGCGGAGAGCCCAATATAAATTCTCGATCAAGACCAAAGTGATCACGCGCGAAGGAGGCGAGTAAGATGAAGGCCTCTGAGATTCGCGAACTTTCTGTAGAGCAAATCCATACCAAGTTGGCCGATACGCGCGAAGAATTGATGAAACTGCGCTTTCAACAAGTGACCGGTCAATTGACGGATTTCAATCGTCTGCGCGCGCTGCGCCGCGACATTGCTCGCATGGAAACCATTTTGCATGAATCCGAGCGCGCGGCTGCTGTGGAAGGTGAAGCACATGAATAATCGTCGTCGAATGACTGGTGTTGTTACCAGCAATAAAATGACCAAGACAGTTGTGGTGGAGATCACACGCAAGTTCCGCCATCCACTTTATAAGAAAGTGGTGTACAGTAGCAATCGTGTGAAGGCCCATGATGAGATTGGCTGTCAGATCGGTGATGAGGTTCAGATTGTTGAATCTGCACCTCTTTCACACGATAAACGCTGGGTGGTGGAAACCATCGTCAAGCGCGAGACGCGCACTGCGGACTCGGGCGTTGACTCGGTTGCCAACGCGGGCGTAGATCAGCCGAAAGAGAAAGCGGAAGCAGTTGTCGCCGGAGATTCGGATGCGGGAGAGCAGTCATGATCCAGCACGAATCACGTATCAAGGTAGCTGATAATACCGGCGCACGCGAATTGCTTGTCATCCATGTTTTGGGTGGCTCGACTCGCCGCTATGGAGCAATTGGCGATGTGGTCGTGGCAAGCGTCAAGTCAGCCGCGCCGCAGGGCTCAGTGAAGAAGAGTGAAGTCGTCCGCGCTGTGATTGTGCGTTGCACGAAGGAATGGCGCCGTGAAGATGGTTCTTATATCCGTTTTGATGACAACGCCGCGGTCATCCTGGATGCGGATGGCAGCAACCCGAGAGGCAGTCGTATTTTCGGCCCGGTGGCGCGTGAACTGCGCGACAAGGGGTATATGAAAATCGTCTCGCTGGCTCCGGAAGTTTTATAGCGGTGTGGGAGCAAAAGCATGAGAGTTAAGATCCGTAAAGGCGATACCGTTGAAGTGATCAGCGGGCGCCTCGAAGATAAAGGCAAGCGCGGGGAAGTCATCAATGTTCTGATTGATGACCGCCGCGTGGTTGTGCAAGGTGTGAATATCCGCACCAAACACCAGAAGCAGGTGCAGACACAGGCCGGACGCCAGATGAATCCTGGGCGCATCCAGTTTGAGGGTCCGATTGACATTTCGAATGTGATGTTGATCTGCCCGAAATGTAGTCAGCCGACACGTGTCAAAGTGCAACGCGATGACGATGGCGCACATCGCGTTTGCAAAAACTGCGAGTCTTTGATCGATTAAGCCGTGGAGAGTCAAGAATGAATCGAATGCAGGAACGCTATAAAAAGGAAATTTCCCCGGCTCTTTTCAAGTCGTTTGGGTTCAAAAATGTGATGCAGGTACCGCGCGTCCAGAAAGTGGTCGTGAACATCGGTTTGGGTGAAGCGTTGGATAACCCCAAAGCAATCGAGTCGGCAACCTCGGACTTGATGCAGATTACCGGACAGAAACCGGTCACGACCAAGGCCCGCAAAAGCATCGCCAACTTCAAACTGCGCGAGGGCCGCTTAATCGGAGCCAAAGTAACGTTGCGCGGCGACCGCATGTGGTCCTTCCTCGACCGTTTGATGAATATCGCGTTGCCGCGCGTGCGCGACTTCCGCGGTGTGTCACCGAACGCGTTCGATGGACGCGGAAACTATACACTTGGTCTCAAAGACCAATTGGTTTTTCCAGAAATCGAATACGATAAGATCGATAAATTGCGCGGTATGGAAATCACAATCGTGACGACCGCTCGGAACGATGATGAAGCCCGCGCTTTACTGCAAATGCTCGGAATGCCTTTTAGCAAGAAGGAAGCATAAATTATGGCAAAGAAATGTATGCAATATCGTGAACTTCGCCGCCGACACTCTGTGCAAGTTCGGAATCGATGTCAGCGTTGCGGCCGCCCGCGCGGATATATCCGCCGCTTTGGCCTGTGCCGCATTTGCTTCCGCGAACTGGCGTTGACGGGCAAAATCCCCGGCGTCGTGAAGTCGTCTTGGTAACAGAGGTGAGATCATGAGTGTAAATGATCCAATCGCTGATATGTTGACCCGTATCCGCAATGGCGTGTTCTCTGGACACGCGCAGGTTGCGATGCCCAGTTCCAAGATCAAGGTAGAGATTGCCAAGATCTTAAAGGATGAGGGCTTTGTGGAAAGTTTTGAAGTTGTGGACGGCGAAAAGGCCGACCAAAAGATTTTGCGTGTCAAGATCAAATATGTAGGTGAGCGCCGACAACGCCGTCCCGTGATCTCGGGGTTGGAACGCGTGAGCAAACCAGGCCGCCGCATTTATACTAAGAAGACAGAAATTCCGTGGGTGCTCTCTGGCATTGGTGTTGCCATCCTGTCCACGCCGAAGGGCGTAATGACCGGCGCACGTGCCCGTCAGTTGGGCGTCGGCGGCGAGATTCTGTGCAAGGTTTGGTAGGAGGTATCAGTGTCTCGTATTGGTCGTATGCCGGTTGAAATTCCGGGCAACGTGCAAGTTGAATTGAAAGGTACCCATGTGCGCGTCAAGGGCCCGAAAGGCGAACTTCAACGCTCGTTCTCGCCGTTGATTGGAATCGCCATGGAAAACAATCAACTCTTGATCACACGCAAGTCGGATAATGCAGCAGAGCGTGCTTTACATGGAACCACGCGCGCTGTATTGGCGAATATGGTGCATGGCGTGAGTCAGGGCTTTCAGGTTGTGCTGGAAGTAGATGGCGTTGGATATCGCGCCGAAATGGAAGGCAAAACGCTGGCCTTGTATGTCGGTTATTCACACCCTGTGAAAATGGAACCGCCTGCTGGCATTTCCTTTGAGGTCGATCTAAAGACGCGCCAGATCAAGGTGCTGGGTTTTGATAAAGAAACGGTAGGTCAGGTGGCTGCCAATATTCGTAATGTTCGCCCGCCTGAACCCTATCATGGTAAAGGCTTACATTACTTGGGCGAGCACATCCGCCGCAAGGCTGGTAAAGCTGGGAAAGGAGCCAAGTAAGTCATGGCTACAAAGAGTCGTAATACTGCTCGAACTCGGCGTCATTTACGCGTCCGCAAGCAGATTTTTGGTACGGCACAACGTCCTCGACTGAATGTGTTTCGCAGCCTGAGCGAGATCTATGTTCAGGTAATCGACGATGTGGCAGGCAATACATTGGCTTCCGCTTCTTCAGTAGACAAAGAACTGCGCGAGAAGACGAAAGGCATGAAGAAAGTCGATCAGGCGAAATTGATCGGTCAGACTGTTGCAGAACGCGCCAAAGGAAAAGGGATCACCTTGGTCGTTTTTGACCGCGGTGGCTTCCGTTATGTTGGGCGCATCAAAGCCCTAGCCGATGGTGCACGGGAAGGCGGCCTGCAGTTCTAGGCCTAGTGGAGTTGATATGTCGGAACACGAAATTACTGAAAAAGATCAGCAACAATACGAAACGCAGGATGCCTTCGAAGAGCGCGTCATTGAAATCGCCCGTGTGGCAAAAGTTGTCAAAGGCGGACGCCGTTTCCAGTTCCGCGTGACCGTTGTCACCGGTGATAAGAAGGGAACGATCGGAATGGGCGTTGGCAAAGCCAACGCGGTTCCGGATGCGATGCGGAAAGCCTCTGAACGCGCACGCAAGGATCTTCGTGTGGTGCGTTTATCAGGGACGACCATCCCGCATCAAACGCTCGGACGAGTGGGCGTGGCGCGTGTTTTCCTGAAACCTGCTTCACCTGGAACGGGCGTGATTGCGGCAGGTGGCGTGCGCGCTGTGCTGGAAGTGGCTGGCGTGCGCGATATCCTGACCAAGTCCATGGGCAGTTCCAATGTTCTCAATGTGGTGATGGCTACTTTTGATGCGCTCGATCAAATGAAATCACCGCAGGAGGAGGCTGCCCGTCGCGGTAAAAAGGCTGAAGAATTGTTGCCTTTCTGGGAACGGAGGAAGCAACATGCCTAAGAAAGAAACAAGTGGTAAAACCCTGCGCGTGACGCTGGTGCGTAGCGCAATCGGGTATACCAAAGATCAAAAAGCAACGGTGCGTGCCTTGGGCTTGCGCCGTTTACACCAAACCGTTGAGCATAAAGACACGCCTGCCTTGCGCGGCATGTTGAATAAAGTAATTCATTTGCTCAAGATCGAAGAGTAGATTAAAGATGAAACTACACGATCTCAAGCCTAACGAAGGCTCCAAAAAGAATCGCAAGCGCGTTGGACGCGGTATTTCGGCAGGGCAGGGAAAGACTGCTGGTCGCGGTACCAAAGGCCAGGGATCGCGCTCCGGCGAAGGTGGTCACGTATATCGTCAGGGCGGAAACCTCCCGTTCTACCGCCGCCTTCCATTCATTCGTGGCGAAGGCTTCACTCCGCCGAATCAGGTGGTCTTCAATGAAGTTAACCTCGATCAGCTTTCGCAGGCCTTCAAGACCAATTCGGATGTGAATCCTGAATCACTTGAAGCTGCACATCTGTTGCGCGACCCACGCAATCCGGTGGTTGTGCTCGGTCGCGGCGATGTCAAGGTCGCGCTCAAAGTACGAGTTCATCGCGTCAGCGCTGGCGCCAAGAGCAAGATCGAAAAAGCAGGTGGCAGCGTGGAAGCGATCGAATAAGGCTCGCGAGGATATTTCTATGCAATCCATGTTTACGGGCTTGTCGCGTCTTTGGAAGTCTGAAGACATCCGCCGCAAGTTGTTGATTACGCTGGGGCTTCTGGCGCTCTATCGCATTGCGTCGAATGTCCCTGTGCCGGGCGTGAACTTTCAAGTGTTGAGTGCGTTCCATCAAAGTTCCAGCGCGGGTGGAAATTTCCTGAACTTCCTCGACCTCCTTTCAGGCGGCACGGTTTCAAACTTTTCATTGCTCTCGATGGGTGTCTATCCATACATTACAGCGCAAATCATTTTGCAGCTGTTGATCCCAATCATTCCTTCATTGCAGCGCAAGATGGAAGAAGACCCGCGCGAAGGCCAACAATGGATGGAACGATGGACCTACTTCCTGTCAGTTCCGATGGCAGTCCTTTCTGCGATTGGTCAAATCAACATCTTCAACTCGCTCTCCATTCAGGCTTTGAATCAACCCATCTTGGATTTTGGTTTCACCAGCACCTTGTGGCTGCCGTCAGCGACAATCCTGTTCGTAATGACGGCCGGTACCATGTTTGCGATTTGGCTGGGTGAGTTGATCTCTGAGTACGGCATCCGCGGACAAGGCCTGTCCTTGGTCATCTTTGCAGGCATCGTGGCGCGTATGCCATTCAACTTTGCGCGTTTGCTTTCGGATCAAAGCACGCGCGTGTTCATGATCATCTTTACTGCTATCGTTTTGATCGCGACTGTTTACGCTATCGTCTATGTTCAACAAGGTCGACGTAACGTACCGGTCATGTATCCCGGCCGCCGCATGGGAAATCGCATGTCCATGCCGGTTAAAGGGACTCTGCCGCTGATGGTTAACCTGGCTGGTATGATCCCGTTGATTTTCGCCAGCGCCATTCTCCAGTTCCCCGCCATTATGGCCAGTTACTTTACCCGTTCTTCCAATGCAGGTGTGGCCTCCTTCTTTACATCCGTACAGAATTTCTTCGGCGGCACAGGAACCAATAACTGGGGTTACTGGTTACTCTATTTCTTCATGGTCGTGATCTTTACGTTTTTCTATACTTCTGTTTTATTTGATCAACAAAATTACGGAGAGAATCTCAAGCGCGTTGGCGCAACGATCCCCGGCGTTCACACAGGCCCGCCGACTCAAAAATATCTGAGCCGCGTCCAGCGCCGTATTACTTTGCCGGGCGCTTTGTTCCTGGGACTTGTAGCGATCATGCCATTTTTGTTGACTCTGCTATTGCAAGTCATTGGAATAAGTTCGGCCACGGTTTCGTCATCATCCGGCCTGTTCTTGGTTTCATCTGCCGGTTTGTTGATCGTGGTTGGTGTTGTGCGCGATGTCTTTATGAACATCGATGCCGAATTGAAATTGCACGGATATCAGGACTCACTGCTTGTACGTTAAGTTCAAGGAGAAGATGAATGGCTACCTATATTGTCCTACTCGGGCCTCCCGGTGTTGGCAAAGGTACACAAGCCAAGTTCATTTCTGATCAAACCGGCCTGGTGCACATCTCTTCAGGCCAACTGTTTCGTGAGAACCTTAAGAACCAAACGGATTTGGGCAAACTGGCCAAATCCTACATTGATAAAGGCGACCTCGTCCCAGACGATGTAACCATTGCCATGCTGCGCGAACGCCTCTCTCGCCCGGACTGTAAAGCTGGTGCCATTTTGGATGGCTTTCCCCGCACCCCGGCCCAGGCGGACGCGTTCGAAAAAATGTTGATCCAGTTCAAGAGCGGCGTGAGTTTTGTGCCTTATATCAATGCCCCGGAAGATGTCTTGGTCGAACGAATCAGTGGCCGCCTGACGTGCCGGGCACAAGGGCATACCTATCATCGAAAATTCGATCCACCGAAGCAGGTTGGCGTTTGTGATGTTGATGGCTCGGAACTTTACCAGCGTGAAGATGATAAGGCTGAGACCGTGATCCGCCGGATCGAAGTATATACGGAGCAGACGGCGCCACTCATTGAGTATTATCGCCAGCGTGGTGTACTCGTTGAAATTAATGGCGACCAGCCGGTGGAACAAATCACAACTGAATTGCTGTCTGCTCTCAAAAAAGTAGTGGTTGAATGAATTGGGCTCGTCAAATCCATATTAAGACCCCTGCCGAGATTAAGATTATGCGTGAAGCAGGGCATATCAATGCAAGTATTTTGGCTGCGGCCAAAGAACTTTTACAACCGGGTGTGACCACAGCCGACCTCAACGCGGCTGCTGAGGAAGTGCTGCGGAAACACGGATGCATATCGCCGTTCAAGGGCTATGGACATCCGCCATATCCAGCCTCGATCACTGTTTCAATCAATGACGAGTTGGTACATGGCATCCCCAATAAGAAGCGCAAGCTGAAAGAAGGGGATATCGTCTCGGTAGACTCAGGGACGATTTTCGATGGCTACGTAGCCGACTCTGCCTTTACGGGTTGGGTTGGAGAGATTTCTCCCACAGCACGCAATTTATTGGACGTCACGGAAGGCGCGTTGAAAGTTGGCATTGAAAAGATGCGTGCCGGTAATCGCACAGGTGACGTGTCGGCGGCGATACAACAATATGTGGAAAGCCGTGGCTATTTTTTGACGCGCGAATATACGGGCCATGGCGTCGGGCGAGAAATGCACGAAGGACCGCAGGTACCCAACTACGGGTCCGCGGGAAGCGGTGTGTTGCTTCGCCCGGGAATGACCATCGCGATCGAACCGATGGTCTTAGTAGGAACAGAGGAAACACGCGTTTTGCCCGACCAGTGGACAGTCGTCTCTGCGGATGGGTCGCTGACGGCTCACTTTGAACATAGTGTGGCTGTTACCGAAGGAGATCCCCTCATCCTGACTGTCCTGTGACCAAAGCAGGCGATAACACTGGACGGAAAAATGGTGAACTAGTATAATCAAAAACTTGGCTATTAAGATAGTCAGTGAGTAAGGAGACTGAATTTATGAAAGTATCACCCTCAGTTCGCAAACGCTGTGCCAAGTGCCGTATCGTACGGCGCAAGGGGCGCGTCTATATTATTTGCGAAAATCCCAAACATAAGCAACGACAGGGATGATGACCTATGGCGAGAATTGAAGGTATTGACCTGCCCCGTAATAAGCGGGTGGAAGTTGGTCTGACATACATTTACGGCATCGGTCCGACACGCGCACAGGAGATATTGACTCATACCAAAGTCAATCCTGATATACGCGTGAAGGATTTAAGCGAAGCAGATGTCTCTGCTTTGCGCGAATACATTTCAAAGAACTTCAAGGTGGAAGGTGACTTGCGCCGCGAAGTTCAGATGAATATCAAACGTCTGATCGAGATCGGCTCTTATCGCGGCCTGCGACATCGCCGTAATTTGCCGGTCCGCGGACAACGCACCCGCACGAATTCGCGTACGCGTAAAGGCACCAAGAAGACGGTGGCCGGACGCGGACGCCGCCGCGGTTCGAAGAAGTAACCTGTCCCGAAAGGTATAAAGAAACATGGCTCAGAGTGTACGTTCCACCCGGCGCGCAAGCGGCGCCAAAAAAGGGAAGCGTGCCCTGTCTTCCGGGCAGGTGCATATTTTTGCTTCGTTCAATAATACGATTGTCACAGTAACGGATACCGAAGGGAATACGGTTGCATGGGGCAGCGCGGGTTCAGCCGGATTCAAGGGTTCCCGCAAGAGCACACCTTTTGCGGCCCGCTTGGCGGCTGAACAAGCAATCAAAGCCGCCCAGCAACTTGGCATTCAGGAAGTGGATTTGTTCGTCAAAGGCCCTGGCCCTGGACGCGAGAACGCGATTCGCGCGGTCCAATCCATGGGTATGCGAGTCCGTTCCATCTCGGACATTACCCCGGTTCCGCATAATGGTTGTCGGCCGCCCAAGAAGCGCCGCGTTTAGTAGGTGAGGTAGATCAGTATGGCAAAAACACTTGGACCGGTTTGCAAATTATGCCGGCGTGAAGGCGAAAAACTTTATTTAAAAGGCGAACGTTGCTTTACACCAAAGTGCGCGTTCGAAAAACGAAACTTTGCTCCTGGTCAACATGGCCGCACTGCCAGCCGCGGTGGCAGCCGAACAGGACGTGAGTCAGACTTTGCCCGTCAGTTGCGCGCCAAGCAGAAAGCCCGCCGTGTGTACGGTGTGCTTGAGCGTCAGTTCCGCCGCTATTATGAAGCAGCCCTTGGTCGCCGCGGCCTGACTGGTTTGAATCTGCTTCAGATTTTGGAATCGCGTTTGGACAACGTGATATTCCGCCTTGGGTTTGCTTCGAGCCGCGCACAGGCGCGCTTGCTAGTGACTCATGGCCATTTCACGGTCAATGGCCGCCGCACCGATGTCCCCTCGATGTTGCTGAAAGATGGCGATGTGATCGGGGTCCGCGAAGGTTCGGCTGGTTTGACGTACTTCAAGGATTTGGATGCGGCTGCTGAGACGCGTAATCCTCCGGCTTGGTTGAGCCGTGATTTGAAAGCAAAGTCTGGCACAATTGGACGCCTGCCTGAGCGGGCCGAAATTGATGGTAGTTTGAACGAGCAGCTGATCGTCGAGTATTACTCGCGACGCTAGTCCTCATAACTGCGTTCAGACGGATGACAAGTTATTTTAGTCTGTACGCTTCTGTATATACAGGGAGAGGTGAACCGTGACGGGTATCACGAATATGGTTATGCCGAAGATTGAGCGGGAAGCTGAAGCTCGAAATTATGGCAAATTCACGATCAGCCCGCTGGAGCGAGGTTACGGTGTTACGTTGGGCAATGCCTTACGTCGCATCCTGCTTTCTTCGTTGGACGGCGCAGCTGTATCTTCCATGCGCATCGCCGATGTTCTGCACGAGTTTAGCGATATTCCCGGCGTGCGCGAGGATGTGATCCAGGTGATGTTGCAAGTCAAGCAATTGCGCATCAAACTGGACGGTGTGGACAGCACCCGTATGCATTTGGAAGTGCGCGGCGAAGGAACTGTGACTGCCGCGGATATTATCACTCCGGCTGAGGTTGAGATCGTCAATCCTGATCTCTATCTCTTTACGGTGGATAATAACAAAACGAAGTTGGATATCGAGTTCACGGTCGAGCGCGGACGCGGATATTCTCCGGCCAACGAGCGTAGCGGACACATGCCCATCGGCGAGTTGCCGGTGGATGCGATCTTCAGCCCGGTCAAGCGTGTGAACTGGGATGTGACTTCCGCCCGCGTTGGGCAGAGTACCAACTACGATAAGCTGGTTCTCGATATTTGGACGGATGGCACAATTTCGCCGGAACGCGCCTTGAGCACTTCGGCCAAGTTGTTGATCGATCACCTACGCTACATCGCCGGCGTCAATGAAGAGACATTGGCTGTGGCTGTGGAGCGCGAAACTTCAGGCAGTCGTTTGAGCAGTGAAGTAGCCGAGACGCCGGTGGAAGCGCTCGATCTTTCGGTGCGCGTCTTCAACTCATTGAAGCGCACAGGAATCACTACGGTTGGTGATGTGCTCGACTTGCTCGAAAAAGGCGAAACGGCTGTGATGTCCATCCGCAACTTTGGCGAAAAGAGCCTTGATGAGCTGCGCCAGAAGATGCGCGAGAAGGGCTTCCTGAAAGACGAATCGAATTCGGAGTAATTGAACGATGCGACATTCTGTTTCTGGTTACAAACTGGGCCGCAGCACGGGCGCGCGAGTCGCTTTGCGGCGGAACCTGATCAAACAATTTTTTACGCATGAGCGGATTCAAACCACGCGCGCCAAAGCTGCCGCGATCCGCGGCGATGCCGAGCGGCTGATCACGATTGCCCGCAACAGCGCCGAAGCCAGTGACGCGGAGAAAGTTCATGCTCGCCGCCTGGTAGCTTCCAAGTTGGGCGATAATCAAGTGGTCAAGCGTTTGTTCGATGAGATCGCTCCGCGCTTTGCGAACCGCAATGGCGGCTATACGCGCATGCTCAAACTCGGTCCACGCCTCGGCGATTCTGCTGAGATGGTTTTGTTGGAGTTAGTGGAAGAATAGCGATTGTGAGAGTAGATGACTAGTCTCCAATAGTTATTCTCTACTCTCTAATCATGGCACGTTACCAGATGATCCTTGCCTACGACGGCACCCGCTTCAAGGGCAGCCAGCGGCAAGCGAACGCCCGAACGGTGCAGAGCGAATTCGAAAGAGCTTTGCGCACGTTGGGATGGTCAGGACGCTCGATCTTAATGGCCGGGCGGACGGATACCGGCGTTCACGCGACGGGACAAGTGGTTGCCTTCGACTTTGATTGGCAGCACACTGATGAAGAACTCCTGCGTGCGCTCAACTCTGAGTTGCCTGCTGACATGGCCGCACGCGCCGCAAAAGTCGCTGCGGATGATTTTCACCCGCGCTTCGATGCAATTTCGCGGCGTTATGTGTATCGCTTGTTCTGCCAGCCAATCCGCGACCCGTTACGCGAGAACATGGCTTGGCGAGTGTGGCCTGCGGTAAACGGAAGCTTGCTTGAACAAACGGCCGCGCTGTTTCTTGGCTCACATGATTTCGCTGCTTTTGGTTCACCGACCAGTGCAAAAGGCACGACGATCCGAGCGGTGATGAAAGCTAAGTGGCGAAGTCACGCTGATGAATGGCAGTTTGAAATCCAGGCGGATGCGTTTTTGTACCGTATGGTCCGGCGGCTGGTTTTCGTCCAAGTGGCGGTTGCGCAGGGAAAATGTTCGGCGGAGGCTGTAGCTCGCTCTTTAGCAGGGCAGCTAAACGAGTCGAAGCGAAGCGAAATTCCCGCTGGATTGGCTCCTGCACACGGACTAAACCTCGTCGAAGTAACGTATTAGATCATCTAGTTATTATTTAGGAATGAACGGAGAGAACGAAAGTGCAACAAAAGACGTACTATCCGAAAGCAAGCGAAATCGAACGCAAATGGTTCGTGGTGGATGCCAATGGCCAAAACCTGGGCCGCTTGGCCACGCGCATCGCGCATGTGCTGCTGGGCAAACACAAGCCAAGCTTCACGCCGGGCGTGGAGATGGGTGATTATGTAGTAGTAGTGAATGCCAGAAACGTCACCGTGACCGGCACGCGTACGCATAGCCGCCTTGACACGAAAAATTATTATCGCGTGTCTGGTTATCCGGGCGGGATCAAGAGTATCTCCCTGCGCGATCAGCTGCAGCAATACCCCGACCGCGCGCTGCGCGCTGCGGTGTGGGGCATGTTACCGCATAATCGCATGGGCCGCTCGCTGCTCAAACGCTTGAAGATCTATGCTGGCGCCGAGCATCCGCACGAGACTCAGCATCCCGAAGAATTGAAGTAGAAAGGAACGGAACGCTATTATGTCTGTTCAATATTATGAAGGTGTCGGCCGTCGCAAGGAAAGCAGCGCGCGTGTCCGCTTGATGAGCGGCAGCGGCAAGTTCACTGTCAACGAAAAGGAAGCAGGCGCGTATTTCACCCGCCTTGGCGATCTCGAAGATATCTTGCGCCCGTTTTCCGCGGTTGGTCAGGACGCGAAGAAATACGATGTGACTGTCTTCGTCAACGGCGGTGGCGTGACAGGCCAGACCGAAGCGGTTCGTCTTGGTCTTGCGCGTGCGCTGGTGTCGATTGATTCCAGTTGGATTTCCTCGTTGCGCAAGTTCGGC
>DATKNJ010000047.1:0-6302 GCA_035541395.1 Anaerolineales bacterium | reverse complement strand
ATGATTGACGGAGCCTTCGAGCATATAGGTAACAGTTTCGATGCCGCGATGTGGATGCATTGGGAAGCCGCGGATCGGCCCTTCAATGGGATCGTTGAACGCGAAATGGTCAAAGAGCAAAAAGGGATCGTATTCATTAGAGGCGTGCGGGGCGATGGATCGTCGCAGTAAAACACCCGCGCCTTCAATCACATATTGTGGTTCGATAATTTGAGTAATAGTTCGGCTATTCATGCGGATTTGATGTCGCGTGATGAATGGATATTACTTATGCACACATTGTGCGATTATGGAACAGGAGGGCAGGAGGTGGGATCCGTGGAGATGACTTTTGAGCGCGCCATCTCGTTGCCGCTTTTGTCCACGGCCGCCACTTGGAAATAACATTCACCCGGCGGAAGATTATCGAGCTGTGATTGTGTCTCGAAATCGGTTTTTGTGTTTTCTTCGATCTGGGCGAGAGTCTGCGGCGAGTTTCCGCCAAAGACGCGATATGCAACCACTTCAGTTGCACCGTTCCATGAATAACCAAGTGTGAGTTGAGTCCCATTCCATTTGAAGGCTAGATCGGGCACTGTATTCGGAGATCCCTGCCAGGGAGTACGGAAAGCGCGGTAACTGACATAAGGCTGGTCAAAGGTCAGTTCGAAGAGAGTTTGGTTAGCTGGAGAAACTTCCGTAACCGAGACGAAACTATAACCTTTTGCTTGCGAAGGCGCGCCCCAACTCAGCAGCGTGTTGCCATCCGCGAATCTTTGCGTGTTGCCCATGTATGTGGCAAAGACAGCTGGATCGTGCGTGAAGTTCCAGACCTGTGTAACGGTTTTGTTCACTTCGTCGACTTTGTATTCGATGCCTCCTGAAGGCGCCGGGCTTTGTTCAGTGCCTTCGTTATTGAATACAGTGATGTCGCCGTTCGAAAGTTGACGTACATCGTGTTGGTAAGCAAAAGGTTGGGCGTTAATAAATTGGAACATGTTTTCCTTGCCGCCCAACCTCCAGATAATCTGGCCGGTTTCAAGATCGATCTTTGTGATTTCACTAAGATTCCGACTCGATAACAACAGGTTGCCATCATTCGATAAGGCAAGTGAATTGCCGTGAATCAAGTCGATATTTTGATCGGTCAAGTTGGCATTCGAATCGAGGAACGAAAAATGATCCCAGCTGCGCCATTCGAAGATCACGTTCTTGGATGGATCGAGTTCCTGGATGATTAGGCCGGTTACTTTTGCATTTGTTTTTCCACCCGCGACGATCTTGCTCATATCGACAGTCTCTGCATCATACGCCATCAACAATGCGTTGCCGTTGGGTAGGAGTTGGAAATCGTGTAAATCGGCGGTGTATCCGTCTCCGGCCTGATAGCTATTCACTACTTGATAATGTGAATCCATCAGATAATACGTTGCATTCTTTTGATCGTAATAAGACAACATGCCGTTGGGTTGTACTTTGAAATCCCACGCGTCGAGCGCGTCTGCCACCGATTGATAATAAACAAGTTGGCCTAGCTCATTCAGGATCAGGAGATACGATCCGATTGTGGATTTGGTCCAGTAAAAAGGCGCTACGAAAATATCGCCCTCACCTGTCTCCGGCAAATTATCGGTCACAACGTAGTGAGGAATATCCTGCGGCACGGTTAGAAAATTAGGATATGCACTGCGTGGGGGATTCGAAGGTACGGGCGGCGCGTCCAGTTGACTGCTGCCCGGTGTTCCCGGCTGTTGGTTGACAGCAACTGTGAAGGTGTACGAAAGAGGCGGATAGTCGGCCTGCCATTCTGGGTCAAGGCCATAAACACTTACGGCAACTTGTTCGCCCGGCAGGAAAGGACTATCGGGTTTGAAGATAACCGTTTTATGATCGTCTGCGAGGATGATCTGACCGGTATGAGCACCGCTTGTAAAACCGACGATGTTGAATTTCAGGTTATCGATGTTTTGTTGACTTAACACTGGGCCATAGCGAACTGTAATCGTGGCGGCTTTGGAAACAAACTCGGCATTTTGCAGTGGGGAGTAATAATACGGAGGCGGAGGCAACTGCGTCGGAGGAATTTGTGTTGCGATGGGTTGGGCGATCTGTGGTGCGCACGACGAGAGTATGAACACCGCGACGATGCTAATGATGGCTGTGGACTTCATGATATAGAGCGAACCTCCAACACCAATAAATAAGATGAGCCTATAAAAGGCCGCCATGAGGATAGCGGCGGAAGGTGATTCCAGTGTTAACTTGTTATGTAGAAATTGTGTGGATCAAGAAAACTAATTTTACATCTAAAAATGATTTTACCTGTGCTTTTTACCACGGATGAACTTCTCCGTTCCATTTGTAGAACCCGCCATTTTGCTCCGATGTGAGATGATCGGCCAATTCCAGGATTCCATGCGCCGACTCGGCTGGCGAAAGCGTCGCGTTCGCTCCGCCCATCTTCGTTCGCATCCAGCCCGGATGAACAGTGACAGTTGTGATATTGAATGGCTGAAGGTCAACTGCCAGTAAACGCGTTAGCATGTTCAAGCCAGCTTTGCTAAGTGAGTAACTGTAATAACCGCCGCGCCCGGCTTGCCAGGCCATTGAGCCGCGTTCAGAAGAGATATTCAAGATGCGCGGGTGTGATGACTTTTTCAAGAGTTCCAAGAAAGCTTGAACGATCAGCAATGGCCCAACCGCGTTCATTTCAAAGACATCCATCACTTGCTCGCGCGTCGCGGCCTCGAGGGTTTGCTGATCCACGGGCGGATGAATCGCGGCGTTGTTGATCAATACGTCCAGCTGCGAGATGTTCTGTGAAACTTTCTGCGCGGCGGTCAGAATGGAATCTTGGTTTCCAACATCCATCCTCACGATCAAGATGTGATCAGGATATTCTGATTTGAGTTTTAGAAGGTCATCACTTGCGGTTGTGTGGATGGCAGCGACGGTGAATGTATCAGGCCGCGCGGCGAGGTTGCGTACGAATTCAAAACCAAGCCCATGATTTGCTCCGGTGATTAGCAAAGTTTCCATTCCAAATCTTGCAATCGCGCGTGAATCGTTTTCAAACTTTGAGTATAGTCCATCTTTTCGCTCGACACATCCAGTTCGATTTTTTGTTCAGAAGGGACGTTCGATAACCATTCCACAATAAACGAGTTTAGCAGTTCGGCATCTTTCTCGGACGCGATGTTGATTCGGTTTCGAGAAGCCAATCTCTCGCGGACGGTTTCCGCGGAAGCCATCAGGTGGATGATGAGATCGGGAGGCGGGAGCAGGTCGCGGGTCAGTTCGTAGACGCGGCGGCACAAGTCGAATTCAGAATCGCTTAACCAGCCATGAGCGTGAAAGAGTCGCGTAAAGCCGTGAAAGTCGAGATCGAGGCCGCCATCTGTTAGAGATGGACGCAAATCGGTGCGCAAAGATTTTTCCTGCTCGGCGCGATATAAGAGATAATCCAATTGATTGGCCAACGCGTATCGTTGATCCCGTTTGAACAGGGTCTGAAACGGTCGTTCGTTATGGCTCTCGATGCCGACGGCAAATTGGCTCTGTGCGTTGAGCGCGTGCAGAAGTGTAGTCTTGCCCACGCCGCTGACGCCAATAATAGCGATCATGTTTCCCATTGGAAAATATGTCGTCCGTTACCAGTTTTCGTGATGGATATATTCGCTCTGCAGTTTGCGACCTCGTTTTAAAGACGGTGATGGAACATCGGGCGCGCCATACCCAATCGCGATCACGCCGACCGGAGTGACTTCCGCGGGAATATTCAATAGCTTCCGAAGCGCGTCCAAATCTTTTGATCCTACAAAAGCCCCCGCGAGACCTTCGTCCACCGCGGCCAATAAAGCCAGCATCACTACACAGCCAATATCCATGAACCAATACGGTACAGGCCAGATGGTTTCGGAACCATCTGCTTCGAGCTTATCAGACTCTTGGTATCTTCGATGATACGCGGCTTCGCTTGTGCATGGAATGAGAAGCACTGGCGCCTTCGAGATGAATGGATCGAATCCATCCGCCACATATTCTTCTTCTTGGCAGGTTGCTGCGATGGCCTGTTTTAGTTCCGGGCGCGCCACAACGATGAAGGATTGTCCTTGCGTGAAGCCCGCACTGGGCGCATGACGCGCTAGTTCCAGAATCCGATCGATGGTTTCCGAAGAAACAGGTTTGTCTGCGAAATTGCGTACCATGCGCCTCTTGTGAATAGCCTCGCGAAGTTCCATGTGAATTCTCCAGGAAATGTTTTTTGAATGTCAAGTATAACCGTGTAAAAAGAAAAGTGCGGCTCTATAAGCCGCACCTTGAAAGACCGTTGCTTTGTTATCGTTATTTCTGCCCGTAGATAATCCCAATCGTCCCGACCATGAATGGAAGTTTCAACGCGCCGGGAATAAATTTCGATCCGCTGGTGTCAACGAACTCTACTTGCTCGATGCCCCAGCTTTTGATGGCTGTCAGCAAATCGTCAACACTGCCGTAAACTGCTTTCCAAAGGAATAAATCCTGAAAAGCAAATTTCCCACCTTTCTTGACCACGCGCAAGGCTTCGCGTACAAGTTCCTGTTTGTCTTTCACGTCGCGCACTTCGTGAAACGTCAGGTTGCTAATGACAGCATCGAAGGCGCCGTCTTCGAATGGCAATTTCGCGGCGCTGGCTTGTTGGAAGAAAACACGTTTGGATACTTTTTCGATCTGGGCATTCTTCTCACAGACTTTGATCGAATATTCCCAACTGCTTCCCCAATAATCGATGCCGGTGGCTTTTGCCGTGGAATATTTCTTCGCGAGACACAAGGTCAACGGCCCGTTGCCACATCCGATGTCGAGTGCTTCGCCATCGCCATCCCATTTGAGATAATCGAAAACAAGCTCTTGGATTTTGGTTTGGACGTCTCCACCGCGGCTCGAGAACTGATATCTTGCATACGCAAAATAAACGGAACAGGCAATCAGGATTAGAGCAAGAATGAATAACAGCGGAATGAAAAATGAAAGGATGCCCAGCGCGATCCCCAAGACGCCAGGTGCGAGGATCAACCTGGCGGATACCCAATTGCCATAATTTGGTTTCTCGCTCATGGCTTTGTCTCTCCTGCTAATCAACTCATTCCATTGCATAACTTGATTGTAGCGAGAACAAAGTTATTTTCTATCTGATAACCCTCACCTGTTTTTTAGTAAATAGTCACCGCTTTTTTGACCTGTTGTTGTTGAAAATTGGCCGTTGGAATCAAGTCAAAGAAGAGAAAGAATGTTAGTGATGGGGTTGTGTTTATCAAAACTCAGGCGCGATAAATTTTCCACGCATATTCTGCATGGACTAACTTGCAGTTTATTCTTTAGTTGGTTGAGTTTCAGATTGTGTTGGGCTGGGTGCGCCGCATCCCGGGCAGACGAAATTGTTCTCTTCCGGGATATAAGACCGTCCACAGTTGGGGCAGGTGATGGGTTGAGGCTTGGCCGGTTCCGTCGGTTGTGCGGGAACTTCTTTGACAACTTCGCGTGTAGTGGTTCCACCCGGCATTCCCAAGCCGCCGATGAAGATCGGACCAACACCGCTGTTCCAGCCTCCGCCGGATGATGATGACGAAGTGGACGATGTGGATGTGTTCGTGGATCGGCTCAGTTCTCTTGACCTTGACCTGGATGGCGACGATTTGGACGAACCTCCCAGCTCTGTTCCACTGCCTAACAGCACAAACAGAACAGCGACGATCACTACGGCCGCCACAGTAATAAACACAACGATGGCGGTTAATCGTAGGGCGCGCGGCAGGTTGTAAAGCTCGTATCCATAGCTGAACAAAAACACACCGCCGATATAAAATGGCGCCAGCACGATTAAAAGCGGAATACCAGTAGCTGAGTCAAGCGAGGCTTCGAACCAAACGCGGTACGCGATGAAAACGATCAGTGCTAGGCTGGCAAGTGCGATCAAGCCGCCGGGGATCAATAGTTGCAGCGGCTTGCCCGGCTTGGTTTCATCATAGTGATAATTCAGCACTTGTTGAGTTTTTGCGCGAACTTGTCGAGCTTTGTAATTTTCCTGATTCATTTTCTCTCTTACCTCATAAAAGGGGTAGTCGCTGATTATTATAAGACTCAATACGATTTATCGCCGGGAAAGTCGCGCCAGACGGCTAATGAGTTATAAAATTTAAACATTCAACGCGAGAAATCCTCTCGCGTTGAATGTTTACTTCATGGAGTGATTTTCTTAATGCAATAAGGCTTGCACTTCTCGCTCGATAGCTGTACAGGCCTCTGGCAGCGCTTCTTCCACAGAGGCGCTTAACCCTTGGCCA
>DATKNJ010000046.1:0-8099 GCA_035541395.1 Anaerolineales bacterium | reverse complement strand
TGCCGCCGCAGAAGGAGTAGGTGAAGGAGTCACCGGCATCGGGGTCGGAGGAGGAGAGATTGCCGATGGTGGTGCCGATGGGTTGATGTTCGTCGGCGTTGGTATTGGAGAGGGCGACATCGGTGGGGGCTTCGTTGACGTTGTTGACGTTGATGGTGAATGGTTTGTCGAAGGTCAGGGAATTCTGGTCGGTGACGCGCACGCAGATGGCATAACTATTCTTGGCTTCGTAATTGAAGGAACCTGCAGTCTGAAGAGTAGTGCCAACAATACCAAAGGCTGCGTCATCAGCACCGCCGCAGAAGGAGAAAGTGAACGTGTTTCCAACATCAGGGTCTGTGGCGCTCAAAGTGCCGACAGAGGTATTGACAGGTTGGTTCTCGTCCACAGCGTTGTTGGATAACGCGATGTCCGTCGGCGCTTCGTTCACGTTCGTAACTGTAACAGCGAGAGCTTGAGTGTCGGTTCCTCCTGCGCCATCGGAGACTTGAACTGTTAAGTTGTAAACATTATCTGTGCCCGAGTCGGCAGGTGCCTCAAAGTCTGGTGCGGAATTGAAGGCTAGAACGCCGCTGGATGCATTGATGTTGAAGAAGGACGCGTCGGTACCTGAGATGGAATAGGTCAATGTTTGGGGCGGAACGTTCGGATCAGTTGCAGTGACCGTGGTAACTGCAGTTGTGTTTTCGGGAACGTTAATAGCCGCGTTGGCACCGCCTCCATTGCTCGTGATCGTTGGCGGTGTGTTGGCTGTGCCGTTTCCTCTCAAACTAAAGTTGTAGGGACTCTCATTAGTATCGTTATTGATAAAACTAAGTGAACCATTGCGCGTGCCGGTTGCGGTTGGTGTGAAATTTACAGTGAAAGTTGTAGACCCGCCCGGTGCAACTGGTGACGTGGGCGCCGCCCCCAAACTGAAATCACCCGTAAATGTAATCGTATCAAGATATAAATTTTCTGTACCTTGATTTTGAACGGTAAACGTATGTGTAACTGTTGCCCCCACGATGGCATTCCCAAAATCAGTGCCATCCGTCGCGCTGGGTGTGTTGTCCCCATCTGCAATATTATTGCCATTGCCCTGTACATTGATCTCGGTCGTAACTCTCACACCGGTCACATCAAATGTATAAGGGTTTTCATTTGTATCGTTATTATCTACGCTGAAAGTGGCATTCTTGGTGGAGCCCCCAAAATTATTTGGCTCGAAGCGAATAACGAAAGTAGTTGAGCCTCCGGGAGGCACACTAGATGCCGGAGATGTAAGAAGTGAGAAACTGCTGGTCCCTGTTACATCGGCATTCGATAAAGTCAAAGTACCGGTACCTGTATTGAAAATCGTAAAGGTTCGGTCGACAGCGAAATTCAAACCGACATCTCCGAAGTTGGTGCCATCTGCTGTGCTGGGCGTGTTATCTCCATCGGCAATCGAGAGGCCGTTGCCTTGAATATCGATTTCGGGAGGGAGATCATAATATACGATGACGCGCACATTATCCAAGGATATGGTTCCAGTGCCAAAGCCTGAAACCAATCTGACTCTCATCGTGGTCAGTTCGGCCAATGTCCACGAATGTCCCCATGTATCCGCAGAGTTACCGAATGTCTGGTTATTTTCTGTACCACCGAAGGAAGTGCCTGTTGAGTTCGTCCAGTTTGTGCCGCTGTTCCACGAAAGTGCAACATCTGCTTCCCTTGATCCACTGGATGATCCTTCTACGATCACTGCGATCCCGGTTACGATATTTCCAGCGGGCACGGAGATATTATAGGAGCATCTTATTTCGCGATTGAAATTGCCGGTCGTGGCATAGACATTATCTGATGTATTTGCATTCCCCGGGTTTGTCCAACCTGTTCCCTGATTTGCACAGCCAGTGGGCAACTGTTCGCCGGTATTTGCAGCGTACGCGGGATTCACCGGCATTACAATGAACACCATCATCACAATCATGAGGGCGGCGAGCGCCTTGTCACGGACAGTTGAATATCTCTTAAACATTAAATTCTCCTCTTCCTGATAAATAAGATAAATTTAGGCGGCTATGAAATTGGTTAAAAAAGGGGGCTGCAAGACACCTGCCTCGCAGCAGACTTACAGAAATGTAAGCGCAGGAAAATTTTAGTAAATTATGAAGATATAAACATTGCTAATGCGTGTTAATTAGCTAAGCCTTATAAAATCCGTTTGAAGATAAAATTGGTTCATGCCCTCCTCCATCTCGGATAAGTTGAAGGCTCTCGGTGTGAAAGCAGGCGCGGCGGATCTGATTCCGCCGAAGTCTGCCGCGCGTTTCGAGATTGACTCAATTGTGCCCGGTGTGTTCCGCCCCACCCGCGCGGGAGAAGTGTTCGTGGCCGAGCAAGCGTATCCCATGGATTATCGTCACGGCGACGCGCCGATTCAAATCGAATCGTTATCGCCCGCGCTAACAGCCTGGTCTGCGGACGCGCGCATGGCCGGGATGAAAGCCGAGTCATTTGCTTTTCTCGATACCGAAACCAGTGGACTCTCCGGCGGCACCGGCACATACGCGTTCCTGGTTGGTGTGGCACGTTTTGTGGATAACGAATTTCGATTGGCGCAATTCTTTCTGCGCGATCCATCTGAAGAAGCCGCTATGCTGGAAGGCCTGGCCGATTTTCTTGCACCATGCGCGGCCTTGGTAACGTTTAATGGAAAGGCTTTCGACGCGCCCCTGCTCAGAACGCGTTATACATTGCATAACATTCCGAATCCGTTTGCGGACTTTGCGCATTTGGATTTGTTGCCATTGGCGCGTCAACTTTGGCGCGACCGTTTGCCAAGCCGCGCGTTGAAATATCTGGAAGAAAATATTTTGTCTGCGCCGCGCACCAGTGAAGAAGTGCCCGGCTATGAAATCCCGTGGCTTTATTTCGATTATTTGCGCAGCCGCGACGCGACGCCATTGAAGGGAGTTTTCTATCACAACGCGATGGATGTGGTGGCGATGGCTGCCTTATTGAGTCACGTCAGCGATGTGCTAAACGATCCTTTTAGCGGACGCGTGGAACACGGTCTCGATTTCATCGCGCTCGGCAAATTGTTTGAAGACCTCAATCGTTGGGAGGAAGCCGCGCGACTCTATGAGCGTGGACTCGAATCTGATTTAACGGAAGCAGATTTCGGCGTCGCGGTGAAGCGGTTGTCCATCCTGCAAAAACGGCGTGGTGATTTGGTCGAAGCCGTTCGTTTGTGGGAACAGGCCGCGGCGCGCGGTCAAGTGTACGCGCAAGTGGAGTTGGCAAAATATTATGAGCATCAGCGCCGCGACGCGACCGAAGCCTTACGTTGGGCGCTAGCTGCGCGTGAACAAGTGGCCGCGCAGGATGTTCCTGTTTATATTCGCAAGCATTGGCTGGATGAGATCGAGCATCGCCTGGCGCGCTTGGAACGCAAAGCCGGTTTATAATCAGTTAGTTTTTGCCGCGGAGGAGAACCTATGGAGATTTCTGTTTCGAGTGTGCAGGGAAAAGTGCCTGTGGGCGTGATAGCTCTTGATGGCCGTTTGGATGGTCAGAATTATCAGGAGTTGATCGCCAAAGCTGGTGAGTTATACCAAGCGGGAACGCGTAACATTTTGCTGGATCTGAGTAAGCTCGTGTATATCAGCAGCGCGGGAATTGTGGCATTGCATACCATCGCTTTGATGCTGCGCGGCGAGGCCGTTCCGGATCCGGAACAAGGCTGGGCTGCAGTCAAAGCCGCGGATCGTACGCGTGAATCCGGTGTGCAGCAGCATTTGAAGCTCTTCAATCCTCAGCCGGAAGTGGCGAGCGTGTTGGATATGGTTGGTTTCACAGCCTACTTTGAAATCTTTACTGATCGTGATAAAGCCATCGCTGCCTTTTAGTTTGAGCCGTTCACAAAATAGATGATCTGCCTCCTCCTCTTTTGATGGAGGAGGTTTTGATTCTTGACAAAGTCCGTACTCGCCTTGAAAATATTATCAACACTTTAGAGGAGAGGCAACCATGAAACGCAACCTGGGTATTTATGCGATTGTTGCATTGGTGGCGATTAACGTTTTACTGTGGATCTTCTTTGGCCCGGTGGGTGGAACGTCCAAGAATTATGTCCAGCAGGAAGTCGCCGAGACACTTTCCTCCAGCAGCATGATTCTGATCTCGGTGGCGTTGGTATTGGCGAATAAGCCGCGCGTACTCGAACCATATTTCGGCGGCCTCGACCGCATGTACATTGTCCATAAAAATATCAACATCCTCGCCATCCTTACTTTGTTGATTCACTTGATCATTGTTCCGACCAGCGATAAGCAAGGCCCGGGCGTTTGGCTTGGTTGGATTGCTTATCCTTCTTTTGTAATTTTGTTGTTGTTGACAGTCGCGCCGCGCGTGCCGTTGATCAGTTATTTTGCGCGGCTCAATTACACCAAATGGAAGAATGTGCATAAATACATGGGTTTGATCTTCATGGTCGGCTTTCTACATTCGCTCATGGTCGAGCCGCTTCTTTTACATTCACAAGCACTCACGGTATATGTGTATACGATTCTCTCGATTGGCGTGATCGCCTATCTGTATAAAGAATTTTTATGGACTCGATTTCGCAGACGGTATGCTTATCAAGTGAAGGATGTGAAGCGGTTGAACGGAACAGTAGCCGAGGTCACGCTTCATGCGCGGGACCGGAAGTTGGTTCACCGCGCCGGGCAGTTTCTCTACGTTCATTTTGATTCCGATAAAGTGCTTGAGGAGGAACATCCGTTTACAATTAGCTCCGCACCGCATGAAGACGATTTGCGCTTGAGCATCAAAGCCAGTGGCGATTGGACTCAGCATATGCACGAACATCTCCAACCGGGCACGGGTGCGGTGGTAGAAGGGCCACACGGCGAATTCGATTTCAAGACCGGCAGCCGGAAACAGGTCTGGATTGCAGGCGGGATTGGTCTCACGCCGTTCCTCAGCTTCATCCGCGATTTCGAATCGAATCCGCATGGCCGCGAGATTGACTTTTATTACACAACGACAGTTCCAGAAGAAGCTTTATTCTTAGACGAAATTGAGAAAGCCAAAAAGTATAGCGGTTTTCACGCGCATATCTCACATTCCACGCGTGATGGGCGTTTGAATCTTGATAAAATCATCGCGTCGAGTGGTGATGTCAATGGAAAGGATATTTATATGTGCGGCCCCGCGCCAATGGTGGAAGCCTTTCGCAGCGCGCTGGAGTCGAAAGGTGTAAAGACGAGTAATATTCACTACGAAGAGTTTAACTTTCGTTAGAACGAAGTTGATATGTAATGGGAAACGCGGATTCGTTTATTATTATTTATCTTCAGTGAATCATCAAAGAGGAGACACATGAACATTACATCATCCACAGCGCAGGGAAAAGTCGCGGTATCCATTTTGCATCTGGACGGTAAATTGGATTCGGCCTCGTATAAAGATTTTATCGGGGCCAGCCAAAAGCTGTTTGATAACGGTGTGCGCAATTTGCTGATCGACCTGCGCAACGTCTCATTTATGAGCAGCGCGGGACTGGTCGCGTTGCACACAGTAGGACTCTTGTTTGGCGGTCGACAGGCTGAGACGCCGGAAGGAAGCGGGAAGTTGTTCCGTTCGATCAATCCGCAAGCCGATCGTCTCATTCGGGAACATGTCAAACTGCTTGGGCCGCAGTCGAATGTGGCGCAGGTGTTGGATACAGTGGGCTTGAAACAATTCTTTCAGATCTTCGATGATCTCGATCAAGCGGTCAATTCGTTTGAAGAGTGAGTAACAGCTTTGCAGATGGATCAAAGCTGTCAAATAAATTTCAGGAGGAATCGATGAGTTCACAGATCAATGATTTGGTCAACATGCGCGATGTTGAATCGTTATACGAGTTGATGACGGAAGACGATGATTGGATGAATCAGTTGGACGCCGCGGAGGGTTTGGTTAAGTTGGGCGACCGGCGCGGTTACGATTTTCTGATCAGTGCTTCGCAGAGTGAAGACAAGGAAATCCGCGAAGATGCAAAGGAAATTTTGGATTCGCCCGATCTGGCGCGCATGATCTCCGATTTGGATGCCGAAGCTGAACGCGAACATCAGGAGCGCGTGGAAACCGCCCGCAAGCGTTTGCAGAAAGGCCGCAAAGTCTTTCGATATAAGATGATCTATTTGGCCGCCGGCGAGATTCTGAGCGATGACACTTCGATTGATGGATTTGAAGTTCCCGGGTTGGAGGATATCGGACTCGAAGGCTGGGAAGTGGTGAACATCATCCCGCGTCGCGGCGCGGTGCTGGTGGGCAGCGCAGACGATCACTTCATCGGCGCATATTTCTTGCTCAAGCGCGAAGTCGATTCGGAAGAGAGTGCCGACTTGAAATAAAATAAGAACACTTGCAATTAAGGCGCAGAGAATTCTCTGCGCCTTTTCGTTTAAAAATAAAAAAACAAATCGTTTCACTAATCATAATTTAAGCTCATCGTGCTACTCTTGTTTGGTTATTTTCTCATATTGAATCCGCCAAAACTTGTTCTTAAACATCCAAAGAGGTACTGTGAAAAGAGTTCCGCTTTCTTTTGTAATTGCAGGAGCAGTTGCGATTTTATTGTTATCGATTTTGGTTGGCTGGGGTTTTCCGTATTTTTTTCAACCAGTACAAGTTCCTTCTGGAACGTCAACGGCCACGTTTGGCTCGCAGACTGTTACTGCGCTCGTTACGGGAATTATTGAAGAGGGACAAATCAACCTGAACGGCAAGGATCAACTATATCAGGTCATGAATGTTGAAATCCTTCAAGGCGATTATAAGGGTCAGTCTTTTCAAATTGATTATGGAAAGAACCAAGTACGTTCTGATAATTTTAGATTTAAGGCCGGGGATCAGGTTTATGTCGAGGTAGATCAGACGCCCACTGGCGAATTGCGCGCCTATTACATTGATTATGTTCGTTCGCGACCGTTGATCATTCTATTAGCTGCATTTACTTTATCCATGTTGATTATGGGACGCTGGAAAGGTTTGGGTAGCATAGTTGCATTGGGCGTGAGTATGGTGATGATTGTGATGTATGTCATTCCTCATATTCTCATCGGTGAGGATCCGGTAAAAGTTAGTTTGATCGGTTCAACCATCTTGGTGGGTGTTACGCTCTATCTGACTTATGGCTGGAACTTAAAGACGCATGCATCCGTGTTGAGCATCCTTTTGGCGCTCATGTTGACCGGTATCCTTTCAGTGTTCTTTGTATATTTGACGAGGTTAACTGGTTATGGGGACGAGAATACTTTATATCTGATCCAATTTTCGACTGTGCAAATCGACGCGCATGGGCTATTGTTGGGCGGCATGATTATCGGCTCCCTGGGAGTGTTGGATGACTTAGTCACATCGCAATCTGCAGCGGTGGTTGAAATCCATGACGCGAATCCATCACTTGGATTCCAGCATACTTTCCAGAAAGCGATGCGTATTGGTGAAGATCATGTCGCTGCTACGGTGAACACTTTGGTATTGGCCTATACCGGCGCATCCTTGCCACTCTTACTAATTTTCACACTCGGCAATGGTAGTTTTAGTTACTTTGTAAACTCGGAAGTGCTTGCAGAAGAAATAGTGCGTACGCTGGTAGGTTCCATGGGACTGATCGCAGCAGTTCCCATTTCGACCCTGATAGCTACTACTCTAATCGTTTATAAGGATCGATTGGGTGAATGGGCTGCCATCCTCGGTCCCGAAACTCGCGATGAACACGGCGCCGGAGATTAAGATCTGGAATCGTTTCACTTGGGTAATGCACATACTATTCTCGCCCATGCAATATTGAGGCAACCAAAAGGCACAGAGAATTCTCTGTGCCTTTTGGTTTACGAAAACAGTTCGCGTCTTCTAATCTCGGCCTAAGTAGATTATGATACTCTTAATTGCTTTATTTTCTACTGGCTGTGGCTGGTGGATTTATAAACATATTTCACATGAATCAAGGAAAGGAAATCGCATGAAAAAGAAAGTGTTGGGCTTTGCAAGTGTCATTGCTATTGTTGTTCTTCTCTTCAGTTTCCAGATCGCCTCGGCACACACCACGATTCAAGTTGGAAAATATAACGTGGAAGTGG
>DATKNJ010000045.1:0-5438 GCA_035541395.1 Anaerolineales bacterium | reverse complement strand
GTGAGGCGTAAAGCGAGCAGAATCGCGAAGTCAATGGTCAAAGTCAGCGCGCCAACTTCGAGTCCGCGCAGGGACCAAAACACGATCGGAAAATAAAACGCGGTGATCGTGGCTGCAATAAACGGCGCGAGCCGCGCGGATGAGTCAAGAGTTTGTGTGATTCGAAAAACAACGAAGGTATTTGCCAACAAAATGATGGCGGCAATGAGCATCACTACTAATGAAATATAAGCAGGTGAAAATGGAATTAGGTGCAGTATAGCCATCACTAACAACCAACCGAGATTTGTAAAACCTTCCACGGGCGGTTGGCCGATATTCCAGACCAGGCCATGACCTTGTGCGAGATTGCGCGCATAGCGCATCGAGATCATCGCATCGTCGATGAGGGTGAAATAGCGCTGGTTGTTGGCGAGGAATGAAGTGCGTGCAATGAAAATAAGATAGAAGATGGCAGCCGCGAGCAGGAGGAGGTTGAGGGGCGAAAAATATTTTTTCATTGTGTGGAGATTTATTTTGATTTCGGATAGCGCGTGAGCGGCTTGATGGCGCGCTCGTTTTGAGAGTCTTCGATTAAAGTGTTTAATCGCCTTTGTTGAGTCTCTTCCTTCTTGGCGCTGATGACCCACCAAATGGCGGCCTTTCGATAACTCGGTGGCTGGTTTTGAAAGAATTCCCAAGCTTTGATGTTGGCGCGAAATTGTTTTTCGAACGCACTATTTAGCTTTCCGGAATGTCTTTGTTCATAGGAATAGATCGCGGAGCGTTCATCAGCGCGCTCTTCGAAGGCTTTGAGCCCGGTGGGTTGCATCAAGCCAAGCGCTTTCAGCTCCTTGACGCGTTTGATATTGACTGCGCTCCATGTGCTGCGCGGTTTGCGCGGCGTAAAACGGATGGAGTAACTTTCCTCGTTGATGCTTTTTCGGATTCCGTCGATCCAGCCGAAACATAACGCTTCGTCCACGGATTGTGGCCAGGTAATGCTCGGCTTGCTCGAATCCTTTTTGTAAAATCCAACCAAAACTTCCTGCGCCTTTTTGTGATTCTTTTTAAGCCAGGCGCGAAACTCGGATTGCGTGGCAAAGAAAGTCGGCTTCATGTTGCTGGGAGTATAACATGTCAGGTTTCTAAGAAGATTCCTCCGCAACTTTATCGGAGGGTCGGTCTATCGTCTTGATTGTTTGCTATGACTGTAAGCGTGCGAGCGTTTGATCGTAAATGGGCTGTGTCGACCAAATGTCCCAATCCTCTGCGATCTTCCCGTCGGCAATGCGACAATAATATGTGCCCAGGCCCGGGATGATCTTCCCTGTAGGCGCGAATGGGCCGAATTGACCGAGATGCGTACCGCTGTATTTTAGATACGCGGCGACCATGTCGCCTTCGGCAATCAGGTGCAAAAATGTATAGCGCATATCTGGGAACGCGTTGAAGAGAAAGCTCGCTCCACGCTTGAAGCCGTCCAGGTTTGTGTCCCCGGCAGGCGTATGATGGATGTAGTCCTCCGTCACGTAATCGGTGAGGAGTTCAAGCGTTTCAGCAGAGACCCAGCAAGTTTCAATAACTTTGCGAACGAAGGCTTTATTTGATTCAAGTTGCGACATATAACCTCTAAAATGATTTAAGAAAGCAAAATGAAAGAGCTAACGTTTTTCCAGTAACGGCTGATAATCTTCGTGGTCGGGGAACGGATAAATAATCCAGCCATTTTTGTTCACTTGCAGTTTCGAATAGAACATGGGATGGATAACGCAGTCGTCGTCGCTGGTAAGTGTGAGTCGATCTTGCATCGCATATTCGAAGTCCGCGGCAACGATGCGGTTTTCTTCATTCTTGGTGCGCACTTTACCGACAATTCCAAGCTCAGCTACCACGCGGCGGAAGGCGGCTGTCGAGTACATGCCCTGCGGCCAGGCGCTCGAAGTCCGTTTGGCGACTTGATCGAGATAGTTCCCGTGAAAAACCATCGGCGCATTGGTGAGCGCGGTAATAATATCAGCCACGCGCGGGTAAATCAGGTCATAAGAATTCAGGACTTCATCGGCCAGGTCGTATTCCGACTCGGAGATAATTTTGTTGATGGCTACATCTTTAAAGTGTGGAAACCTTCCGTTACGTTCTGCTGCGCGCGCGATCGTATTGCACAGCACTACCAATTGGCGCGGTCTCATTTGTGTGTGACGCAGAATGTACGGAAAACTGCGCTCCATCCCGCCGCGCAAATTCTCGATGTTTTCACCGAAAAACGGATTCCAGAGTTTTTCGAGAATGTCGTTGAAGTTATCCCAATCCGGCTCGTTGGTTGTGAAGCGATGCCCTCTCTCTTGCATGTAGCGATAAAAGCGCCACATGATCAAGCGGATCAAGTCCCTCGGTTTCCAGCGCAAATAGACCGGATTGCGGATGAACTTGGTGGTGTTCGTGATGATACTTTCCTTGATATGCGGGAAGATCTCCGCGGAGACAAACGCTTTGACATGGACGCCTTTATGTGCATAAGAAATGTTAAATTCATTCGCGCGCTGAATCAGCGCCGCCGTCACCACCATCATGGCTGTGTTCTCGCGGTCATAGCGTTCGAACGTATCGATGGCGACAATCACTGGTTCTTTGCGCGTCACTTCCAGCACTTTGGCTTGTGCGGCAGTAAAGATTTGCGAAGTGGTCGTAGCGGAAACGTCATCCGCCACTTTGCCGCTGTCGTCGATATATTTGCTGACCAATCCTCTCAATAGATCATGGATGAAATGAGACGCCGTGCCTTTGCGCACCATGATGCTGGCGGCTTTGATGGCTGGGTCTTTATCGCGAAACTCATCGAAGATCAAAGACCAGATGAGATAGTCCCAAATTTTCCCCACTTCGATCACGGCCAAATCGGCAGAGAGAGTCGGTCGGTCCGCCATGCCCTGTAGAATGCCGCTGTAGACGTTGGGTTCGTCCACATCGATGCTGTGCGCATTCTTGATTTGATCCTGGAAATTGAAATACTTCGTGAGCGAAGTCTTGCCTGATCCCCGCCTGCCAACGATGAGATAAACATCTCCATCCAATGCCTCAGCGTTGAAACGGCTTTGGCTGTAATAAAACTTTTTGTACCCCTCCTGAAGAACACTGATTTCGTGTTCACAGGATTCCTCCCCGAACGGAAACCTGAAGCTGGTTTGTTGTTCCTCGATTTTTGTTTCCATAACCGCCTCGAAAGATCAAAATTCAATTAAGTATATACGAAAATGCAGGGAATGCCATCTCGAAAGGTGCGGTCGGTCATTCGCTGTATAATAAAGTTAGATTTAGAAATTGGAGTTTCCATGAATTCGAATCACAATCGAAATCCCGGCGTGCCTCTCGACCTTGACTGGGTGATGGGTGCGCATGTTAATAAAAGCGCAGTGGAACGCCGCGTCGAAACGCTCCCCAAGCGGCGCACTGTCAAAAAAGATTGGCAGGCGGCCTGGTTGTTGCGCGCCGTCACTTGCATCGACCTGACCACACTTTCTGGTGACGACACGCCCGGCCGCATTCACCGTTTATGCGCCAAAGCCAAACAACCGATTCGACCTGATATGTTGGAGAGACTCGGAGTCGAGGGCGAAAAGATTACAGTTGGCGCGGTATGCGTTTATTCGAATCGCGTAGCGGATGCCGTGCAGGCGCTTCGTGGCTCGGACATTCCAGTTGCTTCCGTTGCGACGGGTTTCCCCGCCGGACAGACTCCTCTGCCGCAGCGCATCGGTGAGATCGAACAAGCCATCGAAGCGGGCGCGCGCGAAATCGACGTAGTCATTTCCCGCGATCATGTATTGACCGGCGATTGGCGCGCCCTCTATGAGGAACTCAAGCAATTCCGCGCCGCCTGCGGGGACGCGCATATGAAAACTATTTTAGCTACTGGCGATTTAGGCATGCTCAAACAAGTCTATCAGGCCAGCCTCGTGGCGATGATGGCTGGTTCAGACTTCATTAAGACTTCGACTGGAAAAGAGTCTGTCAACGCCACACTGGAAGTGAGTCTCGTGATGACGCGCGCCATCCGTGAATATCTTGAACGTTATGGCTACAAGATCGGATTCAAGCCCGCGGGTGGAATCGGTTCTGCCAAGCAAGCCATGGCCTGGCAATCGTTGATGAAAGAAGAACTCGGCGATGATTGGCTGAAGAACGACTTATTTCGTTTCGGCGCCAGCAGTTTGTTGACCGACCTCGAGCGGCAGTTGTATCACTTCATCACGGGCCACTACGCTGCGAAACATCACATGCCGATGGGATAGTTTTTTACCACAAAGGGCATTAAGTACACGAAGAAAAGAACCTAAAGGCTTAAATCCTTTGTGCGCTTTGTGTCCTTCGCGGTTAAGAATCGGAGTTAAATATGAACACTTTACTTGAAATCTTCAAAACCATGGAATATGGACCTGCGCCCGAATCTCCGTCCGCAGTCAATGCGTGGCTGGACGAACATAATCGTAAATTTGGATTGTTCATCAACAACGAATGGATGACGCCGAAGGGCGCGAAATATTATCCTTCGTATGATCCGTCGAACGGCGCGCTATTGGCCGAGACAGTGCAAGCGGGACAGAAGGAAGTTGATTCGGCGGTGGCCGCGGCGCGGACTGCGTTTGAATCCTGGAGCAAGACTCCGGGCGTGGTGCGGGCGCGTTATATGTACGCCATTGCGCGCAACATTCAGAAGCACAATCGTTTATTGGCGGTGCTCGAATCGATGGACAACGGCAAGCCGATTCGCGAATCGCGCGACATCGATGTGCCGCTGTTGGCGCGTCATTTTTATTATTACGCGGGTTGGGCGCAGTTGATGGAAACCGAACTGCGCGATTATCAACCGGTTGGTGTGGTGGGACAGATCATCCCGTGGAATTTCCCGTTGTTGATGCTGGCCTGGAAGATCGCGCCCGCGATTGCGATGGGCAATACGGTGGTGTTGAAGCCCGCTTCTTATACACGCCTCTCGGCGTTGTTGTTCGCGGAGATCGTTGCCGAGGCTGGCTTGCCCGCGGGTGTGGTCAACGTGATCACGGGTTCGAGCAGCGCGGGTTCGATGATCGTTACGCATCCCGATGTGGATAAGATCGCCTTCACAGGCTCCACCGATGTTGGTCGCACATTACGTCGTCAGACCGCGGGTTCTGGCAAAAAACTGTCGCTGGAGTTGGGGGGCAAGAGTCCGTTTGTGGTGTTTGAAGATGCCGATTTGGATGGGGCCATTGAAGGCGTGGTCGATGCGATCTGGTTTAATCAGGGTCAGGTCTGTTGCGCGGGATCAAGGTTGATTGTCCAGGAAAATGTGGCGGGCAAGTTCATCCAAAAATTGAAGGCTCGCATGGAACACATGCGCGTCGGCGACCCGCTCGATAAGGCCATCGACATGGGTGCCATTGTGGATAAGACGCAATGGGACACGATTGATGGTTGGG
>DATKNJ010000044.1:0-7684 GCA_035541395.1 Anaerolineales bacterium | reverse complement strand
AAGATGGCAATCCTTCGATTCGTTTTGGCTTCGGCGCGATCAAGAATGTCGGCGAGAACGCAGTCATGCCGATTATCGCGGCTCGCAAAGAAGCAACGTTCAAAGATCTGAATGATTTCGCCCGCCGCGTGGATTTGCGTTCGGTCGGCAAACGCGCCCTCGAATGCCTCATCAAAGTCGGTGCGCTCGATGCGTTCGGCGACCGCGGCGCGTTGCTCGATTCTCTTGAAATCATCACCGCCGCCAGCGCCAGCCATTTCCGCGCGGCCGACGCGGGACAGATGTCGCTCTTCGGTGAGTCCACTGGCGTGGCCGATGAGATTCGCCTCATCAAAAATTCCAACATCGAAAAGCGCGAGATGCTCAATTGGGAACGCGAGTTGATCGGCCTCTACATTTCCGATCATCCGCTTTCCGAGCATCAAGCGACGCTCGCCAAATTGGTTTCGTATTTTTCCGGTCAATTGCCCGAAGCCCAGCACGAGGAAAAAGTCCGCGTGGCCGGTCTAGTCTCCGCGATTCGGCCGTACGTTACAAAGCAAGGCAAACCGATGGGCTTCGTCACGCTCGAAGACATTCAAGGCAACATCGAGTTGGTGCTCTTCCCGCGCACCTGGACTCAATGCCAGCCGCTTTTGGAAGTCGGCAAAATTGTTTTGGTCGAAGGCAAAGTGGATGCGCAATCCACGCCGCCGAAGATTTTGGTGGACGCGGTCAAAACAGAATTCAAATATCTCGAATCAGCGGATGAGGCACCAGCGACTCCTGCGACGTTGAAACCGCGCGCAGAAGCAGAGTCGCCGCGACGACCAAACGCCTCATCGTCCGCGCCTAAAGTTGCTCCCGCAAGACCAACTCCGCCTGCGCCGAAAGCCACTCCCGTTAAACAAATCGCAGAGCCTACTCCCGTTTATGCAGCAGACGCCAACGATAATGGCATGCCGCCTCCGCCAGATAACTTCCCGCCCGATTGGGAAAATGAATGGCAGCCATCGTTTGAAGCGCATCAAATTGCGGCGCAGCCCGAACCTAAATTCAAAAAAGAGGAGACCGTCGCGCCGCCGCGCGAGGAACTGCCTCCGGTCGAATCCGAGCCTGAGGAAACGGGACCAATTTCAAGTCCAGCAATGAGCGAGATCGAGAAACATGAAAGCGCGGCGGGATTAGCTCCCGTCACCGAAATCCCGCGCGAACCAATTGAGCCGCGCGTCCTGCCGTCTTTGTATGTGCCCGTCGCACAGACCGAGGACCGCGACCATCCGCCGCAGCAGATCACAATCGTCCTGCGCTCGACCGGCGACAGCGGACTCGATAAACGCCGCATCAAAACCGTGTACGGTACGTTGATCTCGTTCCACGGACGCGATCGATTCTCGTTCCAGATTTTCGAGTTGGGCAAAGGTCATCTGATCGACTTCCCGAACGATACAACTCGCATTTGTCCCGAATTGCTTGAACGCCTGAAAAAAGTGGTGGGCGAAGAGACTTGGCGAGTCGAGCCAATTACTTTCCAATAAAAGAGGGCTTCATGACGCATCCCCTGGTGGATCAATTTCGCTTCACACGCAGTGAATGGCTGCGTGGTTTGCAGGGAATTTTCGAAGAAGACGGTGCGCGTCACTTCGGCCCGATGAACTGCATCAGTTGGAACGTGGGACATTTGGCCTGGCACGAGCATCGTTATTGGCTTGAACTGGCGCAAGGCATTATGTTGTATCCAAAGTTGAATGAAATTTACGCGTACGGTGCGCCGATGAGCACGCCATCGTTCAAAGAAATGATAGACATCTGGCATATAGTGACCAAAGCCGTTGATCCGTTTCTTGATTCACTGACCACTGAAGGCTTGTTGGTCGATTTACTGCGCGAAGGAAAATCCGTTGGTCAAACTATCGGCTCGGGCATGCGCCGCATGACGTATCATTATTGGTATCACATCGGCGAGATTCAAGCGATTCGTCAAATGCTGGGACATGCGAATCTGGCTGAGTATGTGGGCGATATAGAAGTCGAGGCGCCGTATCGGCCAGAGTAAGTAAGAAGCAACAAGCAAAGAATGACACATACAAAGACGAGCCAATTGGCTCGTCTTTGTATTTCCGCGTTCACCCGCGTCCAAAATTTATCCTTTACTTCTGCGCAAGAAGAACTTCGTGATTTCCTCGGAAACAGCAGGGATCAACGCCAACCCGATAATCGTGCTCCACTCGCGGATCGAGGGGAAATGCGTGTTGAAGATCGGGCGCAGGAACGGCACAGCAGTCACAATGAACAACAGAAAGATCGAAGCACCCACTGCATATTGCATCCACTTATTTGAGAACACACCGATTGTAAAAATCGAAGTGCGCTCAGAGCGAGCAGTATAGGCACGGAACAACTCGCATAGTGAAAGTGTGGCGAACGCCATTGTCTCAGCAGTCTGCACATCCAAGCCGCGCCAATCATAATGAAGCACAAACAAAAACGGATTTCCAACCACTTGAACATTGGCCTGCAAATGCCAGAGCAATCCAAGCCCAAAGGCAAGTAACACCGAGCTGGTCTGCGTAATCGTTTGGATGAAAATCCCAAGTCCCATTGTGTGATTGATGATCGGTTCTTTCTTCGAGCGCGGCTTATGCTGCATGATGTCGGGATCGCCTTTTTCCATCGCCAATGCCAGCGCGGGCGCGCCATCTGTGATCAGGTTCAGCCACAACAACTGTATCGCCGTCAATGGCGCGGGCAATCCTGCCAGTGTAGCAAGGAAGATCACCATAATCTCGGCCACATTCGACGAAAGCAGGAAGAACACGAACTTGCGGATGTTCGAATAAATAATGCGGCCTTGTTCCACTGCTGCCACAATGCTGGCATAGTTATCATCAGTCAGCACCATATCAGCCGTTTCCTTCGCCACGTCCGTGCCGGTGATGCCCATCGCCACACCGATGTCGGCGCGCTTGATGGCAGGCGCGTCATTGACTCCATCACCAGTCATCGCCACGACTTCATCATTGGCCTGCAACGCGTCAACGATGCGCATCTTATGTTCCGGTGAGACGCGCGCAAAGACATCCGTGGTCTCGATCTCGCGCACCAACTCCTCATCGGACATATCATCCAATTCGGCTCCAGTGCGAACCTTATGCCCGGGCTGCAACAACCCAATAGTTTGGGCAATCGCTTTGGCTGTGTTCGGATAATCGCCCGTGATCATCACCGTGCGAATGCCTGCTTTGCGCGCTTTTTCCAACGCGGGTTTCACTTCTTCACGCGCCGGGTCGATCATGCCGACTAAACCCACAAAGACCAAATCTTTTTCCAACTCTTCCGTCTTGATCTCTTCCGGGTTATCCGGCACATCTTTGACCACGCGATATGCGAGGCCCAACACGCGCAACGCGTCCTCAGTCATCAAATCATTGGCCTTCAAAATCTCTTTGCGCATCTTCTCGCGCAACTGCTTCGATTCGTCGTCCATGGTTTGATAACGCGAGCAAAGGCCAAGCACCACATCCGGCGCGCCTTTGACGGCAATCACATCCCAATGTTTATGTTTCTTATCATAGAAAGGTGAAAGATCATCCGGGTCCGGTTCGCGCACATCGTGGATCGTGATCATGCGTTTGCGTTCTGAATCGAACGGCACCTCGTTCTCGCGCGGATAAGCCTCATCGAGCGCGGGGTGATACGCGCCAGCCTTCGAAGCGGCCACGAGCAGTGCGCCCTCCGTTGGGTCGCCGACGATGCGATAAGTTTGTCCGCTTTCACCCGCGCCGGTCACTTCGATCTCGGCATCGTTGTTCAACACGCCCAGCCATAACGTTGTCAACGCGGCGGGATAATCCGCCACATTGACTGGCTTGCCATCTACGAGAAATTCGCCTTGCGGCACATAACCTGTGCCGGTCACTTCAAGGAATTGGCCCGCGGCCCACACGCGCGTCACGGTCATTTCGTTCTGCGTAAGCGTGCCGGTTTTATCGGAACAAATCGTGGTGGCCGAACCAAGTGTCTCAACGGAGGACAGTTTTCGGATCAGCGCGTGGCGGTTGATCATCTCGCGCATGCCGAGCGCCAAACTGATCGTCACCACCGCGGGCAAACCTTCCGGCACCGCGGCAATCGCCAAACTGACCGCGATGATAAAGACGTCTGTGATCTCTTTCACATTTTCTTTTAAGTAAGCCAGTGGGCCGGTAAATAAATTACCGATATCCGTGTAATTGATCAACGCTACGATAAAGACAATCGCTACCAAAGCCAGCGAGCCAATGCTCAAAGTTCTTCCCAAGTCATCGAGGCGGCGCTGTAGTGGTGTCTCTTCGACTTCCACATTTTGCAACATCGAAGCGATCAGGCCAAGTTGTGTGCGCATGCCCGTACTGACCACCACACCCCGCCCGCGTCCATACGAAACCAGCGTACCCATAAAAGCCGTGTTGTTGCGGTCGCCAAGCGGTACGTTTTTCTCCAACACCGTCGCGGCATTTTTATGCACCGGTAAAGACTCACCGGTTAACGAGGCTTCCTCGATGCGCAAGTTGATGGCTTCCAGCAGGCGTACATCTGCAGGGATGTAATTCCCCGCTTCCAAAAAGACAACGTCACCGGGTACCAATTCGCGGGCCGGCACCGCTTGCCGATGACCATCGCGCATCACCTGCGCATCCGGCGCGGCCAATCGTTTCAAGGCGGCCAATGCTTCCTCAGCGCGCCGCTCTTGAAGGATTCCCAAGACCGCGTTCAGCACCACAATGGCCATAATAGCGGCTGCTTCAACGTAATCACCCAGCAGTGCTGAAACAATCGATGCCACAATTAGCAGAATCACAACAAAATTATTCAGTTGATCCCATAGCATTTGCAGGAACGTGGCACGCGGCGCCTCACGCAATTGATTTTCCCCATATTCGGCCAAACGTCGGGCCGCTTCCATAGACGACAAGCCGTCTTCCCGTACTTCCAGATGGCGCAGGACTTGTTCGGCTTCCAACGCGTACCATTCGTGTTCGTGCATTTGCTTGTGACCATTCGATGGTTCGATTTTCATAAAACCTCTTGGCGATAGCGTCAAGTTTGGCGGCGAAAAAAAAGACCACCACAATGCTGTGGTGGTCTTGCCAACGCTGGTTGAGCGCATGGACTGCCGATGGCCTTTAGGCCAATGTTATGACGACAATCCATCCTGTCGGGGAACAGGCGGCTACTCCCCGCCAAAAGAAAGTGTACTCGAATGTTAAAGCGGCTGTCAAGCCAAAACACTCCACACTTTTGTTGTGCAAAAAAATTACTGTGCGTCAGGTTCTATACGCGTACCTGCCGGAATCTCAGCGTCTTTTGAGACGACCACAATTCCGTCGCGCACAAACCAATTTCCGCGATCCACATCCTTGTCGCGAGGGAACGGACGAATCACAACGCCTTCGCCAATGCGGACATTCTTATCCAGAATTGCGCCCTCGATATGACAATTGGGCCCGACGCCAATCGGAATGTTACTGGGGCGCGCCTCATTATCATAATAATCCGCGCCCATCAGGATGCTATCTTTGATCACACTGCCCGCCGCGATCTGACTGCGGATACCGACAATGGAATGAATGATCTCAGCCTGTTGAATGCGGCAGCCCTCAGCGATCATCACTTCTTGAAGTTTGCTGCCTTCCACAGTTGAGCCCGGCAGAAAACGCGGATGTGTATAAATAGGCAGCTTTGAGTCATAGAAATTGAACTGGGCGTTCGTAGATGTCAATTCCAGGTTGGTTTCATAAAAAGCCCGGATCGTTCCAATATCACGCCAGTAGCCATCGAAATCAAAACCATATACTTTGTGCGAGTTAATTGCTTCGGGGATAATATCGCTTCCGAAATCATCGTGACGCGGATGATACGTCAGCAGGTCGATCAACACCTTCGTATTGAACAAATAAATCCCCATCGAGCCGAGGAACGGACGATTCTTATCTTTGCGGCTCACAAATTTTTTCTGGACTTTGGGATCTTTTGGTTTTTCGATGAAATCAGAAATGCGGCCATCAGACTCGCGCTTCAATAATCCAAAACGCGACGCATCTTCACGCGCAATCGGCTGGACCGCGACGGTGATATCAGCCCGCTGTTCCCAATGAAATTGGGCCATGGCCGCATAGTTCATACGATACAAGTGGTCGCCCGCCAGGATTAATACATATTCCGCGTCCGTAGCACGGATTTCAAAAAGTTGCTTACGGACCGCGTCCGCTGTGCCCTGATACCAGGCCGCGCTTTCGAGCGTCTGCTCGGCCGCCCAGATCTGCACCCAACCGGTGTGGAACATATCGAAGTTATAGGTTTGTGTGATATGACGATGCAGGGAAACAGAATTGAATTGAGTCAGAACTGCAATGCGATAAATCTCAGAGTTAATACAATTACTGATTGGAATATCGATCAGGCGATATTTTCCCGCAATCGGTACAGCCGGTTTCGAGCGCATTTGAGTGAGTGGAAAAAGTCGCGCGCCGCGGCCGCCTCCTAAAATTACAGCCAGAACGTCGTTCAATGATGGCATGATGGCCTCCGGAAACGAGATAACTGACGTTCCTATTATCGCTTAACTTTAAAGAACTTCCGCACTTTATTGGTCATGTAAATCATCGGTGTTACCAGGATGATCAACAAGTCCATCAGGGCAAACAGAACATGCAATCTCATCGTTCACCTCTGACCAAAACGCGAGACCCCTCACATTGGTCTCGCGCGATCGCCATCCACAAAATTGCATGAGGAGGGCATGATATAATGCCGAGCAGTGCCGAAGGAGGGAATCGAACCCTCATTCCCGAAGGAACACGATTTTGAGTCGTGCGCGTCTGCCAATTCCGCCACTTCGGCCAGCCTGCATAGTATAACAAATCCCCTGCATCAAGGTCAAGATGAAACTTGGAATCATTGGACTCCCTCAATCTGGAAAAACAACCATCTTTAATGCGCTGACGCGCGGCAACACGCCCACCACTGCCAGCGCGGGGCGCATCGAAGTGCACACCGCCGTTGTAGATGTTCCCGATCCGCGCGTGGACAAACTCTCTGGCATGTTCAACCCGAAGAAAACCATCTACGCCAAAGTGACGTACGCGGACATTGCCGGACTTGAAACTGGCTCCGCCAAAAGCGGCATCTCCGGGCAACTGCTGAATCAACTCGCGCAAATGGACGGCTTTATCCATATAGTGCGTTGCTTCGCTGACGATAATGTGCTGCATCCAAGTGGCTCCGTAGATGCTGCCCGCGACGCAGCCTCGATGAGCGAAGAGTTACTGCTCAACGATCTGATCGCAGTCGAGCGTAAACTCGAACGTCTCACTGAAGAACGTAAAAAAGGTGGCACTGATAAAGCCGATAACGAACGGCAGACTGTTCTCTTTCAGCGTTTGCACGAAGCGCTGTCTGAAAATACCCCTCTGCGGAAGGTTGAAATCTCGGCTGAGGAAAGTAAAATCCTCGCCAGCTTTGGCTTGCTGACACGCAAACCCATTCTGACAGTCTTCAACTTAAGCGAAGGGAAAACCACACCTTCAGCGAAATTGGATCATGAAGCCGTTGGCGTTCAGGGAAAACTTGAAATGGAGATCGCTCAACTTCCGCCGGAAGACGCGGCGGTTTTTATGCAGGAATATGGCATTGAAGAACCGAGTTTGAATCGCATGATTCGACT
>DATKNJ010000043.1:0-4379 GCA_035541395.1 Anaerolineales bacterium | reverse complement strand
TTCCTGACTCTTGAGCGGGTGCGTGAACTCGTTGTCTCTGGCTACTCCTTTGAGGATGCCTTCGAGAAGACGCGCGGTCAGAATATTTTCACCACACACACGCCTGTTCCCGCGGGCAATGACGAATTCCCGCTTTGGTTAATCGACAAGTTCCTGGCCGCGTTATGGCCGGAGTTGGGCCTCACTCGCGATCAATTTGTAGATTTGGCACGCCATCAACTTTCGTGGGGCGAATCGTTTAGTATGGGCGTGCTGGCCCTGAAATTTTCTGAAGGCCGCAACGGAGTCTCTGAATTACATGGGCATGTGGCGCGCCGCATGTGGCACTTCCTATGGCCGGATGCAGAAGAAGATGATGTGCCGATCACCTATGTCACCAATGGCGTGCATACCGCCAATTGGATGAGCCGTCGTTTGCGCGTGTTGCTTGAGAAATATCTCGGCGCGGACTGGCTCGAAAATGTGGATGATCCCGCTGTGTGGGAAAAACTGAACGATGTACCTGCCGAAGAGTTGTGGCTGGTACGCCAACATCTCAAACGCAAGATGGTCTTCTATTTGCGTGATCGCGTGCGCGACCGTTGGCGTTACGGTGGATTTCATCCAGTGCAGGTTGTGTCTTCGGGCGTTCTCCTCGATCCTTATGCGCTGACGATTGGTTTTGCGCGTCGCTTTGCCACGTATAAACGCGCCAGCTTAATTCTCGCGGATGCGGAAAGATTATTACATATCATCAATCGTCCGAATATGCCGGTGCAAATTATCTTCGCGGGTAAAGCACATCCTGCCGATGAACCTGGCAAGCAATTGATTCAACAAATTTACCGCACGGTGAAGCAAGCCGAAAATGGCGGACGCCTTGTCTTCCTCGAAGATTACGATATGAACGTGGCGCGTTATCTCGTACAAGGCGTGGATGTGTGGCTGAATACGCCGCGCCGCCCAATGGAGGCCTCAGGCACTTCAGGTATGAAAGCCGGACTCAATGGCGCATTGAATTTCTCCGTTTTGGATGGCTGGTGGCGTGAAGCGTACAACGGCAAAAATGGTTGGGCCATCGGCGAGGACCGCGACCCGGTTGCGCCGGAAGTACAAGACCCGGCAGACGCCGAGAGTTTATATAGCACTTTGGAAAATGAGATCATCCCGCTTTTCTATGACCGCGATGTTAATCTTTTACCGCGCGAATGGATCGAGCACATCAAAGAATCTCTGCGCACGGTCACGCCGGAATTTAGTACGCGGCGTATGTTGAAAGAATATATCGATCGTTTATACCTGCCCGCATTGCCGAAAGTGGAAGCGGATAACGGCGCGAAAAAGAAAAATTAATGTTTGGAAGTTCTGTTCCCGAGATCGATGTACAAGAACTCGCTCGAAAGCTGGCCTCGAGCGAGTCGTTTGTTCTGTTGGATGTGCGCGAGCTATGGGAATTGGATCAAGCCAAAATAACGGATAGCAGACTTGAGGTCGCGCCGATGAGTCGTTTATCGAGCGAAGGGACGGATGCGTTGCCAGAGTCCGCGCAAGCGAAGGACGCGCTGCTCTGCGTCATGTGTCATCATGGCGTTCGGAGCGCGGATGTGACTGCTTGGCTGGTCGCACAAGGTTGGACGAATGTCTTCAGCGTGCGCGGCGGAATCGATGAATATGCACGCAGGATTGATCGTTCGGTGGGAATGTATTAAACGTAACATGTAGGGGCACAGCATGCTGCGCCCCTACATTATTTATTTCTCAAAAACAAATTGACCGTTTTTATAAAACAACTCGCCATCCACGAGGATTTCAGAGTCGGTACGCATATCGCAGATCATATCCCAATGAATCGCGGATTTGCTCTTCGAGCCGGTTTCGGGATAGCCCGCACCAAAGGCCATGTGGAATGAGCCGCCGATTTTTTCATCGAACAAGATGTTGCCGGTGAAACGTTGGATATCGAAGTTGGTGCCGATGGCAAACTCGCCGAGGAAACGTGAACCGGCGTCTGTGTCGAGAGTCTTGAGCAGGTAATCTTGATTCTTGTCAGCTCTGGCAGTTTCGGCGCGGCCATTGGAAAAAGTGATCTCTGCGCCTTCCACGCTCACTCCGCCGTAGTTGGCGGGATACGTGAACTTCACCCAGCCATTGACTGACTCTTCGACCGGGCCGGTATAGATTTCACCATCCGGCATGTTGAATGTGCCGAATGAATTCATGAACGTGCGGCCTTTGACCGATAGAGTCAAATCTACATTCGGGCCGCGCAATACAACCTGGGTCTTGCCTTTCATGTAATCCACCGCGGATTGTTGTTTTTGTTCAACGCTTTTCCAAAACGAGATGGGATCGTTTTCGTTGGTGTGCACCGCACCGAACACGAAGTCTTCATATTCTTTCAGACTCATGTTGGCATCTTGCGCGTACGCGTCGGTGGGGTAGAGCGTGGTTACCCATTTGAAGTTACCCTCCGCGCCGCGCCGAAATTGCGCCTCGGTGATGGCGCTCAATGCTTTGGCGCGCCGATTCCCTTTAACGGGATCCAGGTTGGTCGTCCCGCGTGTGTTCGTGGCGGAATGGATGCGGATGCGACTCTCGAACTGGTCATACGCGATCTTATAAAAAGTCGGCACAAAGTCCAGTTGGTCATCCGTCTTGGCATACGTCAAATACATTTCATCCTGGCTGAAGGGCATCATGCCGGGTAGCGCTACCATTAAATGCGGATGTCCGCCCTTCTCCAAAATTTGAATAAAAAGCTCACGCAGCAACGGTTCGGCCGCGGTGGTGCCTTCCAACAGCACACGATCACCGGGTACGATGCGGGCCGAATGTTCGACCAGCACTTTGGCAAATTTTTGGACGCGCAGATCAGCCACGAATTTTCTCCTGATTGAATAGGATGGAAGTGAGAAAATTATAACATCGCTTTCTGAGCTAAAATTGTGATAGGAGATGATTTATGACTGTCCGCTTCCACCTCGACCCTCAACTTGCTTCCGCTTCGACGCCTCCCGCTGACTGGTATACCGATCCCGCTATGTTGGAGCTTGAAAAACAGAAAGTGTTCCGCACCACCTGGCAATACGCGGCCTCGCTCGATCTTCTGCGCTTCCCCGGCAATTACGCCGCTGTGGACGTGAATGGAATTCCTATCGTCCTCACGCGTGGACAGGATAACGAACTGCGCGCGTTCTACAACGTCTGTCGTCATCGCGCGGGATTGGTTGCACGCGGTTGCGGAAATCGCAAGTCGTTACAGTGCCAGTATCACGGCTGGTTGTATGGCTTGGATGGAAAGCTTAGGAACGCACCGGAATTCGATGGCGTGGAAAATTTCGACAAAGAACAATTCGGTCTCGTGCCGATTCGCGTCGAGACGTGGGGTATGTTCGCTTTCGTCAACATGGATAACTCCGCGCCGCCGCTGATGGAAGTGCTCGGCAAAATCCCGGAAGAAACCGCGAGTTTGGACGTTAATAGTCTTCGCAAAGTAGAACGCCGCGACTATATCGTCAATGCCAATTGGAAGGTATATATCGATAATTACCTCGAGGGCTATCACATTCCGATTGCGCACCCCGGCTTGTTCAAAGAAGTGGATTATGATCAATATCGCGTCGATACGTTCCGATATTATTCCTCGCAATACGCGCCGATTCGACCGGTGCGCAGCGAAGACTCTGCAGGCCGCATCTTCACTGAACTCAAAGGCGATGAGAAGGCTTTATATTATTGGATCTTCCCTAATTTCATGTTCAACGCGTATCCGGGTAATGTACAAATCAACATCATCGTGCCGCTTAGTCATGATAAAACGTTGACCATCTTCGAATGGTATTTCGCCGATCCCGGTACGCCCGAAGCCTGGAATCATTTACAAGATGGCATTGCCTTCAGTGATAATGTCCAAAAGGAAGATATCGAGATCTGTGAAGATGTCTGGCGCAACTTGCAGACCGGTGTTTATCGCCAGGGACGTTATTCGCTCAAGCGCGAGAATGGCGTGCATCATTTTCATTCTTTGATGGAAGAATTTTTGAGTAAGTAGAGAACAGAGAAAAGAGAGTAGGGAGAGGTTGAAGGTTAAGATGAGTGTAGATGGATTAAAGCGGCTCAAGGTATGGACTAGGGCAAAAGATTTTGCTCTCAAGATTTATAAACAGGTCTTACCTTTGTTGCCTGCTGAAGAAAAATGGAATCTCAATTCTCAGCTTAGACGTTCTTCTCTCAGTGTTTCGGCGAATATTGCGGAAGGTTATGGCCGATACTATTTTCAAGATAATGTCCGGTTTTGTTATAACGCCCGCGGCTCTTTGGAAGAAACTTTGAATCATTTGGTAGTTGCTTTTGAATTGAACTACATTCCTGATACACTCTATAAACATTTTGCGTCTGAA